>CALGTT010000016.1 GCA_937901485.1 uncultured Ruminococcus sp. | reverse complement strand
TAGTTGATCCCGACCAGAAGAATATCCCCGCCATAGCCGGTAATTCCATCACAGTAACCGTTCTCTTTGATCTGTTCGATCGCACCGCCGCTGGAATGATTCCATTTCAGTTCGATCAGAAGTGCGGGCTTGCGGGATCGTTTCTTCGGGAAGAACACAATATCCGCATACCCCTTGCCACCTGGAAGCTCCTGAAAATCGCAGTAATCATCCACTCTGCTCACATAGGCAAGCATGATGACCATACGCAGAGCCTGTTCGTTGTTGTAGAACTTGACATTGGCGTAATACTGATGTGCCATCTCGATGCGTTCAGCGACTTCCTCGCCGTCCATGCGGAGGGTGGCTTTCAGCAGGGCATCGGAGTTTCTGATCACTCTGGAAAGCTCCTCACGGGAGCTGTTCATGGTGGCTGTCACAAATTCCTGACGGACTTCTTCGTTGGGAATATAGGCGTATCCCTCCTCGTTGTTGTACGCCAGATACCCCAGATGGATGAGCAATGTCAGGACATCATCGCTGTTCCCCATGCTCTTCATGTCATTCTGGAAGGTTCTCGGATTGATTTCGACCGGTTCACCGGAGAGCATCGTCAGGATTTTTTTCCGCACATCATCGAAATCGGTGTCGATATAAAACCGCAGTGATTCGTAGGTTTCTGTTTTCGTCCAATAGCTGCCGAATTCGCCGTTGTCCATCGCATTCATGACGGAATTCGGGCTGTAAACGGACTTCATCCGGCTGAATGAATAGCCGTCATACCAACGCTTGCATTCCTCGAAATCCATGTCATAACGTTCGCAGAGTGTCTTTACTTCGTCTTCCGTGAAGCCAACATACTCCGCAAGCTTTCCGGGGCTGACCATCGTATACTCTCTGAAATTATTCAATGCCGACTGTGTGCCGTATTTCTTGATGGGGAGAATGCCCGTGATATAGGCAAGTTTGATGAAAGCATCGGCAGAGCCTCCCTTGAACATGCCTCGGAGAAAATTCACATACTCCGTCTGAATCGCTTCGTTTTCCTTATCTTCACGGAACAGGCAGTCCCATTCGTCTATGATCACAATGAACTGTTCGCCAGTCCGTGTATATATTTCTCCTAATGCTCTCGGCAGTACGGTTTCATTTTCGTTCAGAATATCCGGAAAAGCCTCCCGCAGCTCGCTGATGATCTCAATCTGCATATAGGATACAACTTCTGCTATGTTATGATCACTCCGTGCAATACTCCGAAACTCCTGCATATCCAGATAAATCACCGTATTTTGATTCAGCTCATCCTCATATGTCGGCAGTCCAGCAATTTTCAGCCCAGAGAAGATCTCCCTCGAATCACAGCCCTTGCTGTAATACGCCGTCAGCATATGTGCCGCAATGGACTTTCCGAAACGGCGAGGTCTGCTGAAGCAGATGAGCGGGCGGAGGTCGTGGATGATTTGATTCGTAAACTCTATCATGCCCGATTTATCAACATATTTTCCGGTTCTGACAACACGCTGAAACGCTTCATTCCCCGGATTCACATACCTTCCCATATGGCACACGCCCCTTTCCTGTTATTGATATTATACCATAATTCTTACGCTATTGCAAGGGGCATGGGCGGATGGTTTCCGAAGTATGAAAAAAGGGACTGTTTTGATACAGTCCCTTTCAACAGTATAGCAACACTACTCTTTAGAAATCTCGTAACAATATGGACATTCATTGTCCATCGCTGTATTATCCAATACTTTCTTCACACAATCATGAAACAAAGAAAAGTCTTCGCAAAGAGGATAATACTTCTTAAATAAATTCGTTGCCCGAGCGTAAATTTCTTTTTCATCCATTCCCGTCTGATAAAGAAAATCTTCATGGGCATCACAGGTTGCAATCGCTTTAATCTCTAAAAGTATCTTCTCTACTACATCATAATAATCCATTACTGATT
This sequence comes from uncultured Ruminococcus sp., assembly GCA_937901485.1. Lineage (GTDB taxonomy): Bacteria > Bacillota > Clostridia > Oscillospirales > Ruminococcaceae > UBA3855. Next base: position 1,503 of record CALGTT010000016.1, on the reverse strand, counting down.
TCACCCCCCGTACATATCATACCACACTTATATTGACTTGTCAATGTCGTATTTTGTCCGTAAATATACTATTGTATTCCTCAATGGTATATTCTGATTTAAAGTGATTATTCCTGGAAAATTTTTAAAGAGTGTCACAATTTACATTATTGATACTACCCCTTCGTCACCCGACAAACCTTCTCACCACAGAACGCCACCCCATACTTGACGATATTCTGATAACACTCATCGATCAACTCTGCCTCGTACTGTCTGTCCTCGATCTGCTGTAAAGCCTCATCACATTTCCGGTCAACGTCTTTGAACTTCTCTGCCGTCTTGATCTCGATGATAACCACAACGGATCTTCTCTGGTATTCACAGATAATGATGCCACTGCGTCCTGTTCCGCTTTCACGGTTGGACTTGACCGTATATTCATCCGAACCGATCAGAAGTCCTGCAAGAAAACCATGATAAAAATTCTCATAGTTGTCGTGATAGCTGATGCAGCTTCTCAGCCAGCGATTGACCTCGTTTTCAAAGGTCGCTGTATCCCCCTGTACAACAGCTGTAAACAGATCACTGGTGCCTGTGGATCTTATTTTTTCATTGAACCACTGTGTAATAGTATTTCTGTAGATACTGCGAACTTCCTTGTTCGGGATCACCATTTCTGCACACAGAATATCGTCCTTCAGGAACATTCTGACCTGCTTCAGATACCCTGTAAACAGCAGAAAACTCCAGATATAGTCACTGTTCACATCAATGTTCCGGTAGGTAATATCTTCATAGACGGTCGCTGTCACAGAACCGCCATTGATCAGCTTCTCGATGGTATTGTGGGTGGTCTTATCCCCTTTGATGATCAGGTCATGGATAATATCGTTGGAGCTGGTGTTGCTCCAATAAGGTCTGATCAAGGCATTCTGATTCTCTCTGGCATCTGCAATAAAATTTATGATGCTCCAAGGATTGTAGATCTCTGTTGTACCAAATTTATAGCCGTCATACCACGCCTTAATATCATCCAAACGGATTTCAAGGTGATACGCCGCCGCAAAAGCCTCGACCTCCGTCCTTGTAAAGCCGAAATACTCGCTAAAATCAAGCGTAGAAAGACTATACACTTTGAGATTGTTCAGTCCTGTAAAAATACTCTCCCTTAAAATTCTCAGACATCCGGTCAAGATACCGAATTCCAGAGAAGCATTGGTTTTCAGAGCACTCTCAAACGCCGAACGGATGAGATCCACCATTTCATCATAGAATCCTCTGAAATAGGCATTTTCAAGGGGAACATCGTATTCATCAATGAGGATGATGACTTTCTTTCCATTGACACTACTCAGACAATCACTCAGAAGCTTGATAGACGTGATGTATACGGAATCCTCAGCAGTACCATCACAGACGCTTTCGAACTGATTTCTTTCAACAGGTGAAAGAGCATCGGAAGTCAGAACATCACGATGCCGCCAGAATTCTTTTCTGATATTCTTTTTGAATTCTTCAAAA
>CALGTT010000015.1 GCA_937901485.1 uncultured Ruminococcus sp. | reverse complement strand
AGTAGATTTTCCGGTAGCCATGCTCCTCGATCAGATGCGTGGTCAGTTCCTCGAACGGTTTGCGGTCATCCGAGGCGGTATTCTCAAAGTATTTGTGACCGCCGCCGTCCACCATCATGACGGGCTTGTTTGTTTGCAGCAGCAGATTTTCGCAGAGCTGTTCCACATCGGAATTGTCCATGTATCGTCGGTCAAGGATAAATCCGTCAAATCGGGGCGAAGTGATCAGCTGGTAGATATCCAGACTGGTTCTGCGATGATCATTCCAGATGGTTTGCAGATTGTTCAGCGGGGACAGCACCGCAATATCACATCTGCATTTCTGTGCCTGTGAGATGATTCCCTGCACGACCTCGGAGGCATTTTCCATGTCCAGATTGGAGGTCACAACACCGATCAGCAGTTTTTTCATCGCCATCGCTCCTTTCACCGTTCTATGGTAATATTATATCACAGTTCGTGCAAAAAGGCAACACGATTTTGCAGTTGCTTTCCGGAACTGCAAAAAAGTGTATAGCATTGGAAAGAATAAACCATTGCAAAAACATGAATTTCCCTGTAAAATATAGATAGTATATAACAAATCGGATACTTTAGAATCAGGAGGGATCACTATGAAGCGTAAAATGATGGGTTTTGCAGCAGCACTTGCACTGCTTCTGCAAATGGCAGCCGTTCCCGCAGGCGCGGCAGATGCACAGATCTATGAGGCGGAGGATGCGGCAATGACAGGTGCACTTGAAACCATTTCCGAATCCGGTGCATCGGGCGGACAGGTAGTCGGCAAATTCTCGGAAAGCAACGATGTTCTGACATTTACTGTCGAGATTCCGTCGGATGGCTCATACGATCTGTTTTTTCACTCGATGGGCTACGGCGGCGACAAGACGAACAAGGTTTCCATCGACGGCGAGTACATCGGCACATTCGTGACAAAGGCTGAAGAATACAATGATGCAGTTCTGAGCAAGGTGATTCTCAAGGCAGGAAAGCATGAGGTTGCGATCACAAAATCATGGGGATGGATCGCAGTGGACTATCTGAAAATTCAGGCATCGGAAGCCATTCCGGAATCGGCATATCAGGTCAGCGATGTCCTGAGTGATCCGGATGCCACACCGGAAACAAAGGCATTGTTCAGCTATCTGTGCGAGGGCTACGGCAAGCAGGTGCTCTCCGGTCAGGTGGCAGATGAGGGCTTGAAAAGTGACGAGTTCAAGGCGATCTACGATGTCACCGGCAAAAAGCCTGCGATCCTCGGACTGGATATGATGGACTATACCCCGTGCAGAAATGCAATGGGTGCGAATGTTTCCAATGCCGTGGATGTTGCCATTGACTTCCATAAGGAAAACGGTATCATTGCGTTCTGCTGGCACTGGAATGCACCGGGAGAATACATCAAAAGCGGTACGGATGAAGAAAACGGCAATCCCAGATGGTGGGGCGGCTTTTATACGAGAAACTCCACATTCGATATTGAAGCCATCATGAACGGTGATGATCCGAAGGGCAAGGAACTGCTGGACAAGGATATTGAAGGAATTGCAAAGCAGCTGAACCGTCTGGAGGATGCCGGTGTTCCCGTGCTTTGGCGACCTCTGCATGAAGCCTCCGGCGGCTGGTTCTGGTGGGGCGCAAAGGGTGCAGAACCGTACAAGGCACTGTACAAGTACCTGCATGACCAGCTGACGAATACTTATGGCTGCCACAATCTGATCTGGGTATGGAACGGACAGAATCCAAACTGGTATCCGGGTGATGAATATGTGGATGTCATCGGTGAGGATCTCTATCTCGACAAGCATGTGTATTCCGCAAGTGCCGCGAAATTCTCCGAGATTCTGGACTATTCTGGCGGAAAGAAGATGATCGCCCTGACAGAAAACGGCGTTGTATTTGATATCGACAACGTGATCGCGGCGGGCACGAAGTGGGCATGGTTCAACACATGGAACAAGCAGTTTATCACCAAGAACGGTGCATTTTCCGATGAATATACAGAAGAACACATCCTGAAGAAGACTTACCAGAGCGAATATGTCATTACCCTCGATGAGCTGCCGGATTGGGACAGCTATACTCCCGGAACGACAGAACCTTCTCAGCCGCAGCGTGTGAAGGGCGATGTCAATGCGGACGGAAAATGCAATGTTGCGGATGTAGTGGCAATGCAGAAATGGCTGCTGGCTGTTCCGAATGCAGAACTTACAGACTGGAAGACAGGCGATCTGTGCGAAGATGACAGGATCGACGCATTCGACCTCGCCGCAATGAAGCGGATGCTGCTCAATGACTAATGAGACAAAATAACGGCGAAACATCAGGCATTATTCGTACTGACATCATTGCTGATCGCATTGCTTTCCATACTGTCCATGCAGACGGACCATGTGATTCTGACTGCACAGGAGGGGACAGGTTTTCAGTCTGCAAAGGCAATGCAGGTTTCCGGTCGGCGAAGTGCTGCCAAAACCTGCTTACGACTCGCTGATGGGAATCATACCGGAATCGGAATGGGGCGAGGGCAATCCGGGAGCGGATGCCGATATTGCGCCGGATGAAAACGGATGGTATTTCCACAGCACATTTGAAGAGGACGCTGATCAGTGGACTGCGAGAGGGGAAGCTGCAGTCCGGATCAGCGGCAGAAAGCCGTATCAGGGTGGGGATGCTCTGCTGGTGGAGGGCAGAACATCAGCATGGCATGGGGCATCCCTTTCCCTTGATGCAAGGGCATTCAAGCCGGGAAATGCCTACAGCTTCAGTGTGCACGCCCTGTATTTTGACGGGGATGCAACGGATCAGTTCTATCTGAAATTGCAGTACACCAATGGCAACGGTGATACGAAATATACAACGATCGCACAGGGTATGGGTTTCAAGGGCGAATGGTTCCAGCTTGCCAACACCAGCTACCGGATTCCTGAAGACGCATCGGATCTGCGGATCTATGTCGAAACGGCGAAGTCCACGAATCATTTCTATCTGGATGAAGCTGTCGGTGCGGTGGATGGCACTGTCATCAAGGGTGCGGGCGAAGCAGAGCCGATCATCTACGGCGACCTCGATCAGGACGGACGGATCACAGCGTTTGACATGGCACTGGTAAAGCGTGGACTTCTGGGGGAATTTGCTTCTGTTCGGGCAAGTGCCTCCGCCGATGTCGATCGTAACGGTGCAGTGGAAGTCCGTGATGCGGTGTTGATCCAGAAATACCTCTTCGGCAAAATTCAGAGTTTTACCTCTGGAACATAAGCTTTCAAGTTCGTTGGTTTCCTATAGAACTCCATAAAGCCAAAAGCCATGACCTCTTCACAGAAGTCATGGCTTCAGTTTGTCGAAAAAGTCCATCCCAGAGCTGGACTTTTTTCAAAGGAAGTGATAAATAGAAGAAAGGGACGGTGGTACACATGTTAGCAAAGAAAAATGAAGAACGAGGACAATATGAAATGATTTCTGCTATGATTGGTAAGCTGTGTGATCTCCTTCAGCTGACCATTTTCATACCATTTCAGAACCAATGCTTTGCACTCTGATTTCTGGAAATTCGTATAGCTTCTGATCTGTCCATTGGGGTAGAACTCTGTGTCCTCGTTTTCCTGATAACCGCTGACATAACAGGAGCAACTTGACTTGCTGACAAACGTACAGACTCCCCATAACCAAAATGATGCAAAATGTAAATTCAAAAGTGCGAAATATCATTCCATCCGGTGTGCAGATGTAGTATAATAAAAGCAGATGAACCGAAAACGTCAACTTTCAGGAGGTTATGACTATGCGAAAATTATCTGCAAATCTGCTGGCTGCTGCACTGGCAGTCAATACCATGCTCTGTATGCCGATGGCATCCGTTTCTGCTGCAAATGCGTATGAATTTGAAAACGGCACGATTTCCGACACGGGCGAAAACGAAACAAAGGTCGTTTCGCTCTCCGATGCATCCGGCGGCAAAGCGGTCGATCTGCGTGACGGCGGCGATGCGGTCACTTTGACCGTTGATGCGGAAAATGCCGGAAACCACCGCCTGACCATCCGCTACAGCCAGCCCTATGATGAAGCCGGCAAGTATCAGAATGTCATTGTCAATGGTGCAAATGCCGGACAGATTCTCTGCGATTATACCGGCGATGGCACATTCAGCACGGTCAGCATTTCTGCCAATCTCAAAAAAGGCAGCAATACCGTTACGGTCGAGGGTTCGTGGGGATGGTCGATCCTTGACAGTCTGAGCGTGGAGGAGGCACTTGTGAGCACTTCTGTTTCTGCGAAGCTTTCCAATCCAAATGCATCCGCACAGGCACAGTCCCTGTACAGCTTTCTGTGTGATACCTACGGTAATTACACCCTTTCCGGTCAGCAGGAATCCACATGGATGGGCAGTGAGGATTATGAATTTGAGATCATCCGGAACGCAAGCGGCAGACTGCCGGCGATCAGGGGTCTGGACTATATGGGAGATGATTTTGCAGGATGCAACCGCCGTGCGATCTCTTGGTACAAGCAGGGCGGCATCGTCACCATCTGCTGGCACTGCGGCAGTGATTTCAGAGGAAGCCACACCGAATCTCTCGAATCCAATCTGGACTGGGACAAGGCACTTACCCCAGGCACGAGCGAATACAATAATCTCATCGCCGGTATGGACAAGGGTGCAAAGGCATTGCTGGAGCTGAAGGAAGCCGGTGTCCCCGTTGTCTGGCGGCCGTTCCACGAATTTGACGGCAAATGGTTCTGGTGGGGCAAGGGCGGAGGCGAAAACTTCAAAAAGCTCTGGCAGATCATGTATGACCGTTATACGAATTACTGGGGGCTGGATAACCTCATCTGGAATCTTGGCTACTGCGGCGATGTCAACAGCGGCTGGTATCCGGGGGATGCCTATGTGGACATCATCGGTGCGGACACCTATGTGAACCACACGGATTCCCTCGTGAACATGTACCAGAAGACAGCACAGATCGCTCAGAAACCCGTCTGCCTGCATGAAAACGGCCCGATTCCGGATCCGGACAAAATGGCAGCAGACAATGCGGATTGGCTGTGGTTCATGACATGGCACACCTCCTTCATCGACAGCCACGCCATCAACACAGCAAGCTACATCGACCATGTGTACAACAGCGAACACATCCTCACACTCGATGAACTGCCGGATATTTATCATTATCAGGGCAATGCAGGGGATGACGGCGATGATGATACCGGCAATGATAATGACAGCGATGTGATTCCGGAGGATGGAGTCTATGAGCTGGAAAAGGGAAAAATCACCGATACAGGCGAGAATGTGACGGCAGTTGTTTCACTGTCCGGTGCAAGCGGCGGCAAGGCTGTGGATCTCAAGGATGAGGGCGATGCTGTCAGTGTGACAGTGCAGGCGGAAAATGCCGGCAATCACAGAATCTGCATCCGCTACAGCCAGCCCTATGACGAAAACGGAAAGTATCAGAATGTCATTGTAAATGGCAAAAATGCCGGTCAGATCTGCTGTGAGCAGACGGGAGAAAGCCAGTTTGCCGAAGCTGTTATTTCTGCGAATCTCAATGCCGGAAGCAATACCATCACCATCGAGGGAGCATGGGGCTGGACACTGCTTGACAGCCTGACGATCGAAGAAGGTTCGCTCATGGGCGATATAAATGCGGACGGTGCGTTCAATGTGGCAGATATTGTTCTGATGCAGAAATGGCTGCTTGCAAAGCCAGATGCAGTGCTTGCCGATGCGGCAGCAGGTGATCTGTGTGCGGATGGTACGCTCAATGCCTTTGATCTGGCAATGATGAAAAAACGCATCGTGCAGGATCGTTCCTGACATAACGATGAAATTCCTTTCGGAAAAGCTTCGCAGCTGTGCGGAGCTTTTCTTGTCTTTGGACTTGACAAACAAAGCAGGATGATATATCATAAAATCGGAGGTGAATGCAATGCACGCAAAAGGTAGAATTGGTCTGATCATACCGCATATCATGGACAATCTGGATGTGGCTCTGGTGAGCAGTATCCACAGAACAGCGGCGGCACATGGCTATGATACGATCCTGATTTCCGGTGCGGTCAATTATACGGATTCCCAGTTGAAGGATCTGTATTGCAGGGGGCAGAACAATATTTATGATCTGATCCTGTCGGGCGATTTCGATGGGTTCATCATGGAGGCAAATCTGTTTTGCAGTGAGGTACTTCGCAAAAGCATGATCGAACGACTGCACAAAGCCGGCAAGCCCTGTGTCATCATCAACTATGACCAGCCCTATTTTCCGGTCGTGTCAGCCGCAGAATCCGATATGCTCCGTCTGACAGCGGAACACCTGATCCACGAACATGGCTGCCGAACGCTGTACTGCATCGGCGGTTATCGGGGACATGAGAAATCCGAGGAGCGTATCAGCGGTTTCCGGCAGGCGATGGATGCGGCAGGGCTTGCCTATGATGAAAGCTGCATTTTTTACGGGGATTACTGGCGTGATATTCCACGTCAGATCGGGAAATCCATTGCAAATGGAAGCCTTGCAAAACCGGACGGCATCGTCTGCGGCAGCGATATTATGGCAATTGCTCTGTGCCGTTCTTTGCGTGAGGAAGGGATCGCAGTGCCTGAGGATATCAAGGTTACGGGCTGTGACGGCAGTATTGCATCACAGACGGAGACTGTGTCCATCACCACCGTTTCCAGTCAGGAGGAACAGAACGGTCAGCTTGCAATTCATGTCCTGCTCCGGCAGATGGGTACGGATACACAGCAGGATCCGGCAATTCCGATGCGGCTCGTCCTCGGAGAAAGCTGCGGCTGTGCGGAGCTTGGAAAGCTGCATCGTGATCCGACTCGTTCGGAGATCCGTTCGTATGCTGCCAATCTGGTGGAAACCCATGAGCTTCGCCGTACCAGCACGCAGAGCCAGATGATCCGCCGTATGGCGGAGAGCAATGATCTGTACGATGTCATCGGGCATGTCATGGGCTGCTGCTACATGATCCCTCGGGGAATCCGTACGGAGCTGTGTCTTTGTGAGGACTGGTGCAGGAATCTGAACAATCCGTCCATTTACAGAAAGGGCGGGTTTTCGGATCGGATGCTCCTCGCCATCGGTGTCGGGCAGGACGATGAACCGGAAAAGATAAAACCATTTGCCGCCGCTGAGATCCTCCCGTCCCTCCGGATTCCGCATGAACCCAGACTGATTGCTGCAACGTCCCTGCACTACAAGGGGCAGATCTTCGGGTATCTGTGCTTCACCTACCAACAGGCGGCGGACATCGTGCTGGATGATTTCTATCTGAACTGGTGCGACTCTGTATGTACAGGACTGCACACGGTACAGAAGAAGCTTTACAAGGCACATGTCAACAAAAAGATCGAATCGCTTTCCGAATATGCACCGGTGCTGGGTATTTACAACAGGCGTGGATTCATCAGCAGGCTCACGGGGATGATGACGGAAAACGGAGAGCATTCATGGATACTCATGATGCTTTCCTGTGCGGACAATGAGAAAAGCCACCAAAGCATACCGCCCGTCAATGCCATTGTCAATGCTGTTCGTCTGAAGGGCGGCAGTCCGATCCTTGCAAGCATTGACGAAAGCACCATTGCCATGATCGCTGATCCAAGCGAGGCAGACATGACGGAGCACGCTTTTGCACAGCATCTTGCACAGCTGGTCAGTGAAACCTATCAAGGAGCAGTTGACATCCGGACGGAGCAGATCGCCGTGATCCGGCGTATGGTGCACCCGGCAGATATTTTCCAGATCGACAATATCATCAGCAGCATGTGCGCAGAGATTCGTGGAAAAATGATCTCCATGCAGTCAGGAACATTTCTTTATAAGGAAAGCTTTCACGCAGTACGGGAAGCGATTTATGCAGAACCGCAGAAGGAATGGACGCTCGACGGCATCACCCGTTCCATGGGTATCAGCCGAAGCCATTTTCAGCGGCTCTATAAGGAAATGTTCGGGAAAAGCTGCAAGGAGGATATCATCACGGCAAGACTCGAACGTGCCAAGTGGCTTTTGAAGAATACAAGCATTTCTGTTGCCGATGTAGCGGAGCAATGCGGTTATCTCAATACAAGCCACTTCATCCGCCAGTTCAGCGCAAAGCTGTCAGTATCCCCGACAGAGTACCGGAAACAGGTCAAAAAAGAGGATGGGGCATAATCAAAACGTGCAGTCAACTTCGTTTCCCGATTGACGAATCCCCCAAAATATGCTATAATAAAAGCAGTACACTCCCATTTCGGGGGCACGGAGGTTTGACAATGATTACAGGCGTAATTAAAACGAAAATAGATAAGATCTGGACGGACATCTGGGCGGGCGGCATCACCAACCCCCTGACCGTCATCGAACAGCTCACCTATCTGATGTTCATTCGTTCTCTGGATGAAAAAGAGCTTGAAATAGAGGAATTTGCAAACATGATGGGTGTCGGGGCGGATGCGGCTGACCTGATTTTTCCGCAGTCGGAGATCGGGCAGTCGATGCGTTGGAGCAAATTCAAGGACCGTGATTCCCGTGAGATCTTCGACCTGATCTCGCAGCGTGTATTCCCTGCGGTCAAGAAAATGAAATACGGCAAGCTCCCCGATTTCAACAAGGAGGGCGAGCTGATCGAAATTCCCGACCGTGAGGACGGTCAGCCCACGCAGACGGCATTCACACGCTATATGGAATCCGCCGTCTTTGTGATCCCGAATCCCCAGATCCTGCAAAAGATCATCACCGGACTGGAGGATCTCTACGAGCACGACATTGCCGATCTGGACATGAAGGGCGATCTGTACGAGTACATGCTCGGCAAGCTCTCCACGGCAGGGCAGAACGGGCAGTTCCGCACGCCCAAGCACATCCGTGAAATGATGGTGGAGCTTACCGCACCGACTCCCGATGACCTGATCTGCGATCCTGCCTGCGGCACAGCCGGATTCCTCGTTTCCGCTGCGGAATATGTCCGCCGGAATTTCGAGAACACTATGACGGAGGAACAGTGGGCAAGCTTCGGCACGAAGATGTTTTCGGGCTATGACACCGACCAGACCATGCTCCGCATCTCTGCAATGAACCTGATGCTCCACTCCATCACCAACCCCGACATCAGCTATAAGGACAGCGTTTCCAAGCAAAACAATGTCAGCAGCAAATACACGGTATGCCTTGCAAATCCGCCGTTCAAGGGCACGGCTATGTGCCCGACTTCATCCCCTCCGCAAAGCTGAATCAATTCGTATTCAACG
>CALGTT010000014.1 GCA_937901485.1 uncultured Ruminococcus sp. | reverse complement strand
TGAAAACCTCAAAGACACGACAAAAATCGTCAGCGGCTATGCCGATGTCATCGTCATGCGCCATCCCACCGCAGGCGCGGCAAAGGCAGCTGCCCTCACAGCGGATTGCCCCGTGATCAATGCCGGTGACGGCGGACATCTCCACCCCACACAGACGCTCACAGACCTGCTCACGCTGAAAGTGGAGAAAAAACGTCTTTCAGGGCTGACCATTGGCGTTTGCGGTGATTTGTACAACGGCAGAACTGTGCATTCCCTGTGCAAGGCATTGAGCTGCTATCCGAACAATCATTTCATCATGATTTCCACCAAGGAACTGCGGATGCCCTCCTATATCAAGGATGCCATTTCCGCAGGCGGCGGAACGTATGAAGAAACCGAAAGTCTGGAAGCGGTGATGGACAAGCTCGATGTGCTGTATATGACACGCATCCAGAAAGAACGCTTTGCCTCCGAGGAAGAATACTTTGCCCAGAAAGATACCTACATCCTCACCCCGAAGAAAATGCAGTTGGCAAACCCCGATATGATCGTCATGCACCCCCTGCCGCGTGTGGATGAAATCACCGTGCCCGTGGATGACGACCCTCGTGCCCTCTATTTCAAACAGGCGAAATACGGCATGTATATCCGCATGGCACTCATTCTCACGCTCCTCCAGAGTACGCGCAAAACAGAGCTGCTCAAGGGTAAGGAGCATATGGGCATTGTCTGTGACAATGAAAAGTGCATCACCCACGCAGAACCGTACCTGCCCAAGAGCTTTACCGGCAGGGATACACTGCTGGTCTGCGAATACTGCGACCACAGATTATTGCTCAGGCATTGAGGTAAGAGCATAGCTGATGCACTGTCCTTTGTCTGATCACGCCATCAGCGTACAGACATCCCCGTACCCCATCTGCGGATGCAGTGCAAGATTGATGCCGCAGGCGAGCAGATGCGCCGCCTGTGCAATCAGCCTGTCCACATCACGCGGCGTGACCATCATATCCGGTCGCGGTACTTTCAGCGGATGTCCAGTCAGATCCTCGGCAATGGTGTGCATTCCAATGACGGTCGGTACACCTACGCCAATCACGGGAATGCCGAAGTACGCCTGCGTCAGCGCACAGCGATGGTTTGCCACGCCGCTGCCGGGGGCAATGCCCGTATCGGCAATCTGTACAGTTGTGCCGAGTCTGTCCAGACTGGAGCAGGCGAGCGCATCCACA
>CALGTT010000013.1 GCA_937901485.1 uncultured Ruminococcus sp. | reverse complement strand
CTGTGCGGCACCAATCTTGCCTGCTACGGACAGGAGGAGGACTGCACCATTGCCGATGCTGTGGAGGCATGTGCAGACTTTCCGCGCATCCGGCTCGGTTCTCTTGAACCGGACGGTCTGACGGATGCAGTACTTGCACGGCTTGCGGCAAATCCAGCATTCTGTCCGCAGTTCCACATCTCCCTGCAAAGCGGCTGTGACCGCACGCTCAGAGCCATGCACAGGCATTACACCTGCGAAGAATACGCCGATCTTCTGGCAAAAATTCGCGTGCTCTTTCCCGACTGCGCCATTACCACGGATATCATGACGGGCTTTCCCTCGGAAACGGAGAAGGATTTTGCGCAGACGCTTGCGTTTACAGAGAAGATGCAGTTTGCGAAAATCCACATTTTCCGCTACTCGCGCAGAAGCGGCACACTTGCCGACCGGATGCCGGAGCAGGTCGCGGAAGCGGTGAAGAAGGAACGCGCGGACAGACTTTCCGCACTCGAACAGCGCATGGCGGCAGAGTTTCTGCAAAGCCGTGTGGGAAAGACGGTTTCCGTTCTCTTTGAGCGCGAAAAATCGCCGGAATTCCACATCGGACATGCAAAAGACTACACCACCGTTCTCGTGCCGGCAGAAGATGGGGACGGGAGCTTCCGGAATCGGGTGTGCGATGTGAGGATCATGAAGGTTCTGGATGGAAAACTGTACGGAAAGATCCTATAACACAAAAAGACCGCCGTACCAAAGTACAGCGGTCTTTGATGATGCAAGCTAAACTCAAGCCTTGCCAACAGAGCCGAACAGCTCCATCTTTTCCTTAACAGTAGCCTTGATAGCCTCGAAGCCCGGTGCGAGGAGCTTTCTGGGGTCGAAGCCCTTGCCCTGCTGATCCTTGCCTGCCTCGATATATGCTCTTGTAGCTTCCTGGAATGCCAGCTGGCACTCTGTGTTTACGTTGATCTTTGCAACGCCCAGAGAAATTGCCTTCTTGATCATGTCAGCCGGAATGCCTGTACCGCCGTGCAGTACCAGAGGCATGTCGCCTACCTTCTCCTTGATAGCAGCCAGAGTCTCGAAGGACAGACCTTCCCAGTTCTCCGGATACTTGCCGTGGATGTTGCCGATACCAGCAGCCAGCATGGTAACGCCCAGATCTGCAACTGCCTTGCACTCGTCGGGATCTGCGCACTCGCCCTTACCGATTACGCCGTCTTCCTCGCCGCCGATAGAGCCAACCTCTGCCTCCAGAGAAATGCCCAGAACCTCACATGCATTGACCAGAGCTGTGGTCTTTGCAATGTTCTCCTCGATCGGATAGTGAGAACCGTCGAACATTACAGAAGAGAAGCCTGCGTTGATGCAAGCCTTTGCGCCCTCGAAAGAGCCGTGGTCAAGATGCAGAGCAACCGGAATGGTGATGCCCAGCTCCTCGATCATGCCCTTAACCATGCCAACAACGGTCTTGTAGCCGCACATGTACTTGCCTGCGCCCTCGGATACACCGAGAATGACCGGAGAATTCAGCTCCTGTGCTGTCAGCAGGATTGCCTTTGTCCATTCGAGATTGTTAATGTTGAACTGACCTACTGCGTACTTGCCGTCGCGTGCCTTGTTCAGCATGTCCTTAGCGGAAACTAACATATATTCGTCCTCCTAAATTTTACTGCGGGGGCATTCCTGCCCCATCGTTATTATTATAACAAATCTGCAAAAAAAAAGCAAGCCTTTCCGAAAATTTTCTCTTTTGCTGTCATTTTTTTCATTTTTCCTCAAAATTTCACAAAGCCGGCATCCTCTGCCGCGCCGTTTTCGTGCATTCTGTAGAATCTCGTGGAAACCTATTGACTTTTAGGTAAATATGATTTACAATAATAACATCACCAGTGCACCGCACTGAAGAAACATTATATTACATTATAGGGGGTCACGATTATGTGGTCAAGAAGCTTATTGAAACAGAACGCATGGAATTCTCTGCGTGACAACGGCTATTACTGGAAGGGCTTTCTGGTATGTCTGCTTGCCGGATTATTCACCGGCGGAAGCGGCGGCGGCGGCGGAAGCAGTTCTTCCTCCTCTTCTCAGGAACTGTCACAGATGCTGGAAAGCGGTACGATGACGGAAGAAGAAATGTCGGTCATGGTCGGCATTCTCATTGGTATCATCGTGGTCGCGATCATTGCCATGATCGCCGGCTTTGCGATCTATGCCTTTGTCGGCGGCCCGATGGAAGTCGGCATGTGCAATTTCTTCCGCAATGCGCGTGAGGGCGATTCCTCCATGATGCGCATGTTTGACAATTTCGGCAAGGGCAAGTACCTTTCCACTGTCAAGGTCATGTTCCTGCGTTACATCTACACTTTCCTGTGGTCACTGCTGTTCGTGATCCCCGGCATCATCAAGGGCTATGAGTACTATCTGATCCCGTACCTGCTGTCGGAGAACCCGAACCTCCCGAAGGACCGTGCATTTGCGATCTCCAAGCAGGCAATGAACGGCGAGAAGTGGGATCTGTTCGTGCTGCAGCTTTCCTTCCTCGGCTGGGAGCTGCTCGGTCTGCTGGCTTGCTGTGTGGGTGTTGCCTTTGTTGCACCGTATGAGCAGGCGACCTTCGCAGAGTTCTACGCATGTATGAGAGCAAAGATCATTGCACAGGGCATCTCCACGGAGGAGGAGCTGACGGGCGGCATGAACATGCTCGGCGGCGGCATGATCTCCGGTCAGATCACTTCCGGTCAGAATCCCTACGATATGTGATCGGGGGACTGACGAAGCTATGTGGACGAGAAAAGAACTGAAGCAAAACGCATGGAATTCTCTGAAGCCGCATTACTGGGCGGCTTTGGGAGCTTCCTTGCTCGCCTATCTTCTGGGTGCTTCACAAGCCTACGGAAAGATGGATTTCTCGGAAATTCCGAGTGCATATGAAAATCTTGTGACAATGTACATGCAGGAGGGCGGCGTGGAATCGGAAGCACAAGCGGCGGCACTGGTGTCACTTGGCATCATTCTGCTGATCGCTGTCCCGATCGGGCTTGTGCTCTATGCATTTTTAAGCGGCCCTGTCAATGTGGGCTACTGCAAATTCTTCATGCAGGCAAGGGAGAACGATGTGCAGATCTCCCATCTCTTCTCTGCATTTACCGGCGGCAGGTACATGAATATCGTCAAGGTCATGTTCCTGCGGTATCTCTACACAACATTATGGTCTCTGCTGTTTGTGATTCCGGGCATCATCAAGGACTATGAGTACTACCTCATCCCCTACCTGCTGGCGGAGAATCCGAATCTCCCGAAGGAGCGGGCATTTGCGATTTCCAAGCAGGCGATGAACGGCGAGAAGTGGAATGTTTTTGTGCTGGAGCTTTCGTTCATCGGCTGGTATCTGCTGGGTCTGCTGGCTTGCTGTGTCGGCATGTTTGCCGTTGTACCCTATGAGAAGGCAACCTATACGGAATTCTATGCATACATGAGAGCAAAGATCATTGCACAGGGCATCTCCACGGAGGAGGAGCTGACGGGCGGCATGAACATGCTCGGCGGCGGCATGATCTCCGGTCAGATCACTTCCGGTCAGAATCCCTACGATATGTAATTTCACAGGAGGTAATTCAATTATGTGGTCGATCAGTTTATTGAAACAGAACGCATGGAATTCTCTGAAGGAGTATTACTGGACAGCGTTTCTGGTATGTCTTCTGAGCAATATCATCATCGGCATGGTGGGCGGCAGCACGGGTATGCTGCAAACGCCCGCAGTCGGAATGCTCATGGATGGCGGCTCAATGGGTGATGCAGAAGCGGCGGTGCTTGTGGGTACGTTCGTCACCATGTATCTGGTAATTTTCGTAATTGCCATTGCTGTCAGCTTTGCGACCTCTGCATTCCTCGGCAATCCGATTCTGGTCGGACAGAGTTCCTTCTTCCGCAAGGCAAGAACGGGCGATGTGGACTTTATCCACATGTTCGAGGGCTTCAGCGGCGGCTATATGAACATAGTCAAGGTGATGTTCCTGCGTCTGCTCTACACCTTCCTCTGGTCGCTGCTGTTCATCATCCCCGGCATCATCAAGGGACTGGAATACACCCTGATCCCCTACCTGCTGACGGAGAATCCGCAGCTTTCCGCGGAGCGTGCATTTACGATCTCCCGCCAGACCATGAACGGCGAAAAGGCAAACTGCTTCCTGTTCCAGCTTTCCTTCATCGGCTGGTTCCTGCTGGGCACGCTCGCCTGCGGTGTGGGTGTATACTTCGTAATGCCGTACTATTCTGCCGGCATGGCGGAATTCTATGCCTGCATGAGAGCGAAGGCAATTGCACAGGGCATCACCACGGAGGAGGAGCTTTCCGGAGGGATCGCGTAAAACTGAACAGATCTAAGAAGCGTCCGCTGAATGCGGACGCTTTTCTGATCCAATTACTTCGCCAGTTCCTCCCGAACCGCATTCATATCGATCCGGATCTCCTTGGCATACACGATATTGCCCTGCGCATCCTGCACATTCTTGTCAAAGAATACCGCTGTCACCGTGTCGCCCATGACAGGAACGATGCAGCCCATTTCGAAGCCGTCGGCATAATCGGGATATGCACGCACCTTGACAGGCGCAAGCTCTGTGCGGTTTTCGTCAATGAGCCATGCGCCGCTTCCGTTGGGATCGTCAAAGCCCACGATCATCATAGCGGGCGAGATCTCATAGAACCGCACGGAATAGCCGTCCTCCGTGATCGTATAGGTCTGCTTGCTGCGCAGAGAGAGGTCGGGGGTGATGTCAGCGGAAAGACTGCCACTGCCGATTCCGGTGCCGATGCCATCCGGGCTTCTTGTCCATGTAATCCGTCTTTGCCGCACTGTCCGCGAAGGTCACGAATGCGGTGCCGCCCACGGTGATCTCCTCGAATGCGACAAGCTCGATCGTGCCGGAAAATTCATTTTCGGTCTGTTCGTCCAGCGTCAGACTGCCGCGCAGAAGTGCAAGACCTTCCGTTCCGGCATTGTAGCTGTAAACCGTATCACCGAGCGTGATCGTCAGATCTTCAAGGGAAATGAGCCGCTTGCCCTCGGGGTTACCGTCCTTCAGGCTGCCGCTGATGCCGATCATCGTTGTGATGCCGTCACAGTACACATTCTCGACCGAAAGCTCCATGCCCTGTGCCGATGCCGAGCCGTCCGCATTCTGTGCGTGTGTGCCGATGGCTTCATAATCATACTGCACAGCCTGCTTGTCCAGCGGACGCTGGAGGAAAGCGGCAGCGGCAGTTCCGCAGCAGGCAGCGGCACACACAGCGGCAGCGAGGGTGACGGTGATCTTGGTTCTGCGCTTCTTCATTGTGATCTTCTTGTTCTCGTTTCTGAATCGTTCCATAATATTGTTGACCTCCTCATTGTTCAGCGGTTCTGCGTTCGGGCATTCGGTATGTTCAGCGATCTGATTCATCAGTTCTGCAAATTTCTGTTCCATCATGATTCCTCCTTCCGGAAATAGCCGGGATTACTGCGCATGATCTTCTTTTTTCCTCTGGAAATGCGGTTGTACACGACCGACCGGTCTTTTCCCATTGACCTCGCCACTTCTTCAGGCGACTGCCCCAGCCAGAAAATTCTGGTAAACAAGAGCTTGTCCTCGTCACTCAGACAGGCAGTCAGCTCTGCAAAGAAGCTGTTGAAATCGCTGTCCGCTGTGAGCTGTGCGGTGTCCTCGATCTGCATTTCCGTGATGTCCACGGTCGGTTCGATCCGTTCGAGCCGCCGCAGGCGGTTGAGCGCAGTGTATTTTGCGATCGTCGCAGCCCATGCCGCAAAGGGATGCGCTTCGTCATAGCTGCCGATATGCTCCCAGATCTTCATGATGCTGTCATACAGGCATTCCTCCGCATCCTCCGGATGGGCATAGAGGATGCGCCGGATGACGGCTTTCATCATGCCGCCGTAGGTACGCACCATGAATTCCAGTGCGTCCTCGTTCCGCTGCCGGAGCAGCCCGACAAAATTCTGTTCTGTGATATTCAATGTTTTTCCTCCTGATGCTGTGTTGTATTGTCCCTACACTTACTACTACACGCCGGAACAAGCAGATCTATCATGTTCCGGAAAATTTTTTCAAAAAAATTGCGGCATGGAGAAACATGCCGCATTGCCGTATTATTCCGAAGCCGTTGTATCCGTCGTTTCTGCTGTCGTTTCCGTCTGTGCAGTTTCTGTTGTATCTGCGGATGTTCCGCTGTTTTCCGCACTGCCGTTATCGGTGAAGCTGTCAAATGTGATCGTCAGACCATAGCACGGCAGGGAAAATTCCACGGGGATTCCCTCCTTGCTGAAGGTCAGGGCATAACCGCCCTCGTCGATCTCACCCTCGCAAATGATGCCGGTTTCATCCTGCGTGCCGTTCAGCTCCGCGTCCGCCGCCATGCCGTCCACGATCTCCATCAGCTCCGTGAGCATCGTTTTCACTGCCTGCGCCGACTGCGGTACGGAAAATTCCAGCCCTTTATAGGAGGCGTTCACCTCGTTGTCGATGAATTCCAGCTGCACCCCCGACAATGCCGGCGGCTCGGTGCAGCTCACGCTCCATGCATCCGTGCCGTAGCGCGTGAGAATGCCCTTGGTTTCGTTCTCCTCGGTGGTCATTGTGATCTCTGCTGTAAATGCATTGCCCATGCGGTTGCTGACATTGCCGGCGGTCTTCACGCCCGCACATCCGACAGCAGAAAGCAGAACTGCACCGAGGCAGAGAGTTGTCAGAATACGTTTCATAGTATCACCTCAAATGTATTTTTGTGTTATACATCTGGTTATTTGCGTATTCCGCTTTCTTTGTTATACTAATCTCCTCAATCTCTATAGACAAACTAAGCCTGCCCCCCTCCGCCGCAAAGCGGGGGAGGGATATGCGGTGGCTGCGCCACCGAGTCCCGCTTTTTCTCTACTATAGTTTGGGGGATTAGTATTACAATACTTCCCGTAAATGCCCGATCAGATCCTGCGGCAGCATGTAATGCAGGGGCAGATGCGCCGCGGCGGCATCTCCGGCGCGTGCGTGGAGGGAAACCGCCGCACATGCCGCGTCAAACAGCTCCATCCCCTGCGCCGCAAGGGATGCTGTGATGCCTGCAAGGACATCACCGCTGCCGGCTCTTGCCATGCCCGCATTGCCCGCGGTGCACACCGCTGTGCGGATGCCGTCCGTCACGATCGTGCCAGCCCCTTTCAGGGCAATGACCGCGCCCGTTTGTTCTGCAAGCCGCTGCGCCGCCGCAAAGCGGTCAGCCTGCACCTGCGCGGTTTCCATGCCGAGCAGTCTTGCCGCCTCCGCAGGATGGGGCGTGAGGATGGTTCGTCCCCTTGGTATGCATTCTATGCAGGTGCACACCGCATTCAGACCATCCCCGTCGAGAATCACGGGACAGGTGCTCTCCGCGAGGAGGAATTTTGTCAGATTTCGGGTATCCTCCGTCACGCCCATGCCGCACCCGATGAGGAGCGCGGTCTTGCCGTCAAGGGCACTGCGGAGCAGTGCATGGTTTTCTGCATTGCGGAAAAATCCCGCATCATCGGTCAGCATCGGCAGGCACATACATTCCGGCACACGCGCGGCAATGACCTGCAGTGCCGCCTCTGCGGAAGCGACCGTTTCAAGTCCTGCGCCGCTGCGCATGGCAGCTTCTGCGGCAAGTGCACATGCACCGCGCATCCGGATACTTCCTGCGGCTGTGAGAAGATGTCCGCGGCGGTTCTTGTGCGCATCGGGGGAAACTGCCGGAAGATCGGGACAGTTTTCATCGAGGAGGAATGCGGTCGGGGTGTCGAGTCTTGCAAAGGCATCCGCCGGAATGCCGATATCCGCGCAGACGATCTCCCCGCAGAACTGCCGGAGGGGGTACTGCGTCATGCCGCGCTTGACCGCGCCGAAGGTAAGAGTGGCATGA
This sequence comes from uncultured Ruminococcus sp., assembly GCA_937901485.1. Classification (GTDB taxonomy): domain Bacteria; phylum Bacillota; class Clostridia; order Oscillospirales; family Ruminococcaceae; genus UBA3855. The sequence continues at coordinate 7,020 of CALGTT010000013.1, read as the reverse complement.
GCCGGAAAGGTCGGTGCATCCGCCCAGCCTGTCAGACCGTTCCCGCCGCTGGGGATATCCACCGCAATGCGCAGCTGTCCTTCGCGCGGCGCGAGCAGGTCAGCGGCAGCTTCGGGCAGTGCACCGCGGAAGCCCGTGCCGAACAGACCATCCGCCGCGACCTGCGCCGTGCGGAAGAAATCATCGGGTGCGGAGGTCACAGGGATGCCGTCCGCATGAACGCGGTCGGCGGCAGCTTGGGAGATCGCGGTTTTCGGTGCACCAAAGGGCGCGAGCACCTGCACCTGCCATCCGGCAAGGCGGAGGTAATGAGCAGCAACGTAGCAGTCGCCGCCGTTGTTGCCCGTTCCGGCAAGGAGCACGGCACGGGAGGATTCCGGCGCACGCGAACGGATGAACGAAGCAAGTGCTATGCCGGCACGCTCCATCATTTCGGCGTAGGATACGCCCGACAGGTCGGTGAGCTGTTCGAGCTGCTGCATTTGTTTGGGTGTGACGAGATGCATGGGGTGTTCCTCCTTTTTTAAAAATTCCCTGCCTTACGGCAGGGGAACGTTCAGACTCTCTGCCTCCTCAGCGTCCTCGGCAGAAACGGCACGATCACCTCGCGCATTCTGTCATCGGGGGTAAAGTACAGGCAGCATTTGCCGTGGTCGGGGTGGTCGAATTCTGCGTAATAGGTTTCAATATCCTCCTCGTCCCCCATCATCGAAATGCCCACTGCCGAGAAGGTCGTCAGATCCTCCGCGGACTTCTCGCATTCCCCTTCCTTTCCGAACACCGTGAACGCGGATACGTCGATCGTCAGCATCTCCACGCGCTTTGTCTGTCCGAGGATCTTGTCAATATCCAGCGTACCGTTGGTGCAGGAGTATTCATATTCCACATTCAGCAGCTTGAACGCATAGATTGCAAGGTACACGATGCCCACGGGCAGCACCACTGCAATGGGGATCACAAAAAACGTCAGATACAGCGAAAAAAGGGTGAGCAGGACGGCGGCGGCAATGAGAATGCCTTTCTTCAGGTCGTCCTGTGAGGTAGTAATTTTCTTGACAAGCTGTTCAGCAAACTGATCCATTCTGATTCCTCCATAAATAACATTTCTACTATTGTAGCATATTTCCGCGAAAAAAACAAGTGCTACCGCAGTGCTGCCAGAATGCTCCGGAAGCGTTCGTAATTCCGCTGTATCCCGTCATCCGGCAGGATCCGCGCACCGGATCCGGCAAGCTTTGCAAGACGCGCCCTGAAATCGGCGATCTCTGCTTTGTTTTGCTCCAGAAGCGCGAGCCGCCGCTTTATCCGCAAGGCTTCCTTCGGCAGGCGGACATCCCTGCGCCGCAGTGCATCCGCTTCGGCAGCAAGCTCCTCCGTGCGCCGCCGCGCATGATCGGCAAGCAGTCCGAGCTGTGCGTCATCCATCCGGTGCAGGTACATCAGCCCCCTGCACGCGTGCCGCCTGCCGCTGTCCGCCATCCAGTACAGCGGACGATGCCGCCAGCTCAGGCAGTGATCCGGATAGAAGCCCACGGCAAAATAGTGCGCAATGCCCTCACGGGCATCCCCTGTTTTCCCCAAAGAAGCGGCAATATATGCCAGATTTTCCTCCAGCGTCCGTGCACCGTACACTGCCGTCAGAAATCGCTCCAGCTCCGGTACAAACTGCTGCTCCGGCAGAAAATTTTCCGCAAGCGGTGTATAGTCTGCGACCGTGTAACGCCCGAACATACAGCCGACAGCAAAACACAGAAAGCTTTGGATATCGGTCAGAGCCTCGGCAGAGTGCAGTGTAAGCTCCTCCGCCTGCACAGCAGGATCCAGCTCCTGCGCAAGTCCGCACAGGCGCAGGAAAATTGCATTGAGTCGGCATTCATTGCGCTGCATCCGCAAACGCCGCGCATCACACTCTGCCTCCCAGAGCGCAAATGCTTCTGCAAGTCCGCAAACGCCTGAACGCACCAGCGGATGACAGCGGAAATCCCAGCTCTGCTCACTGCTGTCCCAGTCCTCCCGTGCGATCGCGATATTCTCCGAAACCAGCTGTTCCACCTCGGCACGGCAGCTCTCATCCGGCGGAAGATACGGCAGTGCGGCGATGTTTTCCACCTGAAAATTCATCGTCGGGTTATAGATCCGCAGGATCTCCAGCGCAGGTTTTGACGCGAGAAAGCCCATCTGCCAGAGCATTTCAGTGATTTCCGGAAACAGACACGAGCCGGATACATCGAACAGAAAGCCCTCCGGCTGAAAGCGCACACCGAAGCGGTCGCTTTCTGTGATGAACGTCCATGTTACCGCCGGACGGAAGTACATTTTCTCGTTCTTGATGCGTCCGCCGGAATGTGTCTTGTTCAGCTCTGCGTGGAATGCACGCATTTCTGCGCCGTTTTGGTAGAAATCCACCACATGCGTGTGATTGCCGTACCAGCGGCGCACCTTGCCGCCCTTATTATAGGGAAACCAGCGTTTCCCCGATGCTGCCGCCGCTTGTGCATCCGCACAGCCGAACGCGATCTCCCCCGGCGGCACTTCATGCCAGAGCCGCAGAAAACGGCGGTTGTCCGAGGTCGTCATGCCTTGACAGATGCGGCACTGCGCCCCAAGCCGCGGTCTTTGCAGAAGCTCGCGCATCCGGTCGCTCACCCAGTAGCACAGCGGCTCTCCGGCAATGCCGGAAAAACGCGAAATATCGCAGATATAGCGTTTGCCGCCATCGAAAAACGCGCGTTCCTTGTCCTCCGCATCCGTCAGGTCAAGATAGGTCGTGCGGTAGTCCGGCACATGACTTCCCATGCAGACAAAGGCAGTGGTCTGGACGATGATGCCCACATCCGTCTGCGCGAACGCCCGCGCTCCCAGATGCACCATACTGCGCATGGTATAGTTCTGCATCTTCCGGCGCAGCTTTTCGTAGCTCGAAAGGAACATCCACGAATGCTGGGTGATCATTGCACAGCAGCCGTGCGGCGCGGTCATTTCCGTGCAGCGTTCCATGAATGCCGCAAAAAGGTCGGATTTGCTGTCGGGGTAGTGTCTGCGGACAAATGCCGAAAGCGCGGGATTCATGCTGCTGCCGCTCATGTAGGGCGGATTGGTGATGACGGCATCGTACTGGCGTGTGAGCATCTGCGCAAGCTCCGCAGCCTCCTCCGGCAGACCGGCGCACGGCGGCGCAGGGCGCAGAAGTGAGCCGAATATCTGCGCATCCGCAAACTCCTCCGGCACGCCCTCCCTGCCGATATCCGCAAAATGCCGCAGCTTCGGACGGATGTCCTTGGAAAGGATGTCCGCATCAAAATGCCGTGCTTTCATCATGAGCACGAACGCCGCAAGCGCACAGGCATTGCGGTCAAGGTCAAGTCCGCAGAGATTATGTGCAAGAATGCGCACAGCGGCATTCTCCGGCGCAAAGCCCTCACGCAGATACAGCTCCATGAGGGCATCGAATACATAGGCAAGGATATGCCCCGTGCCCATGCAGGGATCAATCACGGTCAGCTCCGCAGGGCTTCTGTGCGGCGCGGCATTCTCCTGAAGAATGCGCAGCACCTGCGGCGGCTGCGGGGCTTCGGGGATGCAGTACCGCCAGCTTTCGGGAGCTTTGCAGAGTGCACCGAGCGCGTTCTGCGTCATAAAGCGGACGATCCAGTCGGGGGTGAACATCTGTGTTGCCGCAGGGATCTGTTCCGGCAGGATTTTCGGCTGACGGAAGGCATCCTCGCGTGCCTGTGTATTCTGATACTGATACAGCCAGCCGAGCAGCTCCGGAAAGCTCTGCCACTGGGCTTGGGGGATCTGCATGATCTGAGAGAAAAACGCGCCGTCCGCTGCCAGAACGGTATCGGGCAGATATGCGCCGGCATCCTCACCAAACAGACCGTACAGGGCAGGCGTACGCGCAAGCTGCCGGCAGAGGGCATCCACACGCGCACCGGTGCAGCCGTCAGGGAACAGGGGCTTTGCATCGGGCAGCCATCCATTGGCATCCATGAAGCGCAGTGCGGTCAGACGCATGAACCAGAGAGCCGCAAAATATGCCGCTTCCTGCGGCTGTTCCGTCAGCGGACGGATCTCGTCAAGAAGAACGGCTTTGCTGCGCATGGCGATCTGTTTCAGGACAGCACGATTCATGGGGACACCTGCTTTCATGGAATATATTGTATATTATAGCATATTTTTTTGATTTTGACAAGGCGGCAGAACGCAAAATGAAGCCCCTCCATGAAAAGGAGGGGCTGACGTATCGTTGACGATACAATTCACACGCCAAAAACATAACGCCTTCCATCATCTCAGCGGCAGAACGATCTGAAACGCGGCTTCTCCATGTGCATAGGAAACGGAAATGCTGCCGTTGTGCTGAACGGCGATCAGCTGTGCAATGGAAAGACCAAGACCGAATCCCTCGGTTTCATCGGAATGCGCCGTATCACTGCGGTAAAAGCGTTCAAACAGATGCGTCGCGTGTTCCTCATCAAAATCACGGCAGGGGTTCGAGCAGGTCAGAATGACGTTGTTTTTATTGGCGGCAAGCTTCAGGCGGACAATGGCTTTGCTGTCCGAATACTTCACCGCATTGTCCAGAAGGATGTTGATCATCTCCTCGATGCGGTTCTCATCGCCGTAGAACATCAGGCGTTCCGGAAAATCGGTGACCAGAACCTTCTGCGCTTCATAAAATCTGGCTTCAAAATAGAGTGCGACCTTTTCCGCAGTCTCACAAAGATCAAACCTGCTGAAATTCTGCGGCTGTCCGATCACCGTGTTCATGCGCGTGAGCTGTAACATCTCCTGCAAAAGCCGCTGCATCTTTTCGGTCTGCCCCTTGATCGTCAGCAGCCATTGGTCATCCTGCTGACGGCGCAGAAGTATGTCCGCTGTTGCAGAGATCACCGTGATGGGCGTTTTCAGCTCATGGCTTGCGTTGGCAATGAACTGGTTCTGCTTTTCATAGCTGACAGAAACATGCTCGACGATCTTGCCGGATGCAAAATAGATCATGACAAACAGAAGCAAAGCGGCGGCAATGCCGATGCAGGCAGAATACAGCGCAAGTCGGCTCAGGGATTCCTGCCGTTCCGCAGTGCTGACGAATACAAGGATCTCCATGTCATCTTCCGTAAACCGCTTATACTGGTATTTGGTATCCTGATAGAGGAGCACACCGCCCGTATGGGATACGATCTCGTAAGCATCCGCCTCCGGTATCATCTCCGGCAGATTGCCGCTGTTGATCTCCAGCAGCGCACCGTCGGGATTGGTCACCAGAAAGAAGCTGCGCTGACTGCTCACGGTTTCCGGAACTGCACCGCCGAATGTCTCATCATAGCTTCGCAGGATCAGTCCGCCCGTGTAGCCGGAAAGTGACGTATTTTCTTTATAATTCAGCGTCACGCTTTCAAGGGCAAGGGATACGCTCGCATCGGAGCTTCCCTCCTGCTCACTGGAGGATGCCCACCACTTCTGGGAGATCATGAACACATCCTGTGCCATTTCCGTTTCCTCAAAAGGGGGAGCCTGCCCCGTAACGTGGAAGCGTTCCGGTGTCGGGAAATCAATGGTGATCTCGCTGACATTATTATTAAAGGAATATTCCTGATAATAATAATTTTCTCTGCCGTCCGCGCTGTACGACTTCACCACAATGCCGCCGCCGGCACTGTACCAGTTCGCCTGCGGATTGCTGCATGAGATCGTGCCGCGGATGGTCAGGCTTTCCACATCCATGGGATTGCGCATCACCACATAATCCCCTGCCCCGTCAAGCGGAAGCGAGGACAGAACGATGGTTTCCGACTGCACATCCTTTGCCTTGCGGACAGCCGACTGTGAGATCAGCTCCGCCGCTGTGTGGATCTGGTGATTGTAGGAATTGCGCATTAGTCCGTTGAGGATGACGAGCATGATGAGGATGATCGCACAGGCGGTCGCAAAGGAAAGCAGGATGATATTCCGCCGCAGGCGTTTAATCGCTGTTTGCATGGTGCTCCTCCAGAAGATAACCTACGCCGCGCACAGCCTTGATCTTGATCTGTGAGCCGATGGACTTCAGCTTTTTGCGCAGGAACGAAATATAGACCTCCGTGGAATTATACTCGATCTCGGAATCATAGCCCCAGATCTTCAGCGTCAGCATATCCTTGGAAACCACTCTGCCGTGGCTTCTTGTGAACATTTCCAGAATGTCCGCCTCCTTGCTCGTCAGCTTGACGCTCCTGCTGCCGCACTGGACCTCGTGGGTGTCCTTATGTAAAACAATATCCTCACAATGGATGGAGGAATCAACAAATTCCGTGGTACTTCGGCGTGACAGTGCCCTGACACGCGCAAGCAGCTCGGTGGTGTTGAACGGCTTTGTCATGTAATCATCCGCGCCGCCGTCAAGTCCTGTGACCTTATCTTCGATCTGTGCCCTTGCCGTGAGCATCAGAACGGGAGTCCGGATCCCCTCCTGCCGCAGACGGCGCAGGACGGCAAAGCCATCCATCCGCGGAAGCATCACATCGAGCACGATCACATCATAAATGCCCGAAAGTGCACAGTCAAGCCCTGTATCGCCGGCAAATGCGGTATCCGTCTGATACCCCTCCTGCCGGAGCAGCTCGCAGAGCACCATGGAAAGCATTTTATCATCTTCTATGACAAGAATACGCATCGTATTTCTCCCTTCATGATTTTGTAAAAGATTCCATCTTCATTATACTATATTTCTCACGAAATTGCAATGTGTTTTGTCGCATTTTTCGGATGTTCAAAAATGCGAAACAAAAGTTTAAAAAATTTCTAAAATATTCAAGAAATTTTCAAGGGTTATATGCTATAATGAAAATAGAAGATGGGGAAACCCCAAAAAATGATGTGCAGTGTATTCAAATGACCTCGCTGCTTCGGCAGCAAAATTAATGAAAGGTGGCAGATACTATGAAAACAAAAATGCGTAAGAGTAAACTCTTGAGTGCTGTTTTGTCACTGGTAATGGGCATTTCCATGCTTCCACAGGCTGCAATTGCGTCTTCG
>CALGTT010000012.1 GCA_937901485.1 uncultured Ruminococcus sp. | reverse complement strand
GGCTATGTGCCCGACTTCATCCCCTCCGCAAAGCTGAATCAATTCGTATTCAACGAAACCACCGTGGACACGGTTTTGCAGGATCTGATGGAACGGGGCATCAAGGTCGAGGGCGGCGACAGGCTCGGAAAGACGATCATTTTTGCCCAGAACAAGGATCATGCGGAGTACATCATCCAGCGTTTCAACAAGCTCTATCCGCAGTATCACGGCGTATTTGCGGAACGCATCACCTGCGATGACAGCCGTGCACAGAATGTGATCGAGGATTTCAAGCACAAGGAAATGCCCGTGATCGCCGTTTCCGTGGACATGATGGACACGGGCGTGGATGTGCCTGCCTGTGTAAATCTTGTCTTTTTCAAGAAAGTCCGTTCCAAGACGAAGTTCTGGCAGATGATCGGCAGAGGCACAAGACTCTGCAAGGGGCTGTGCTGCATGGACTCCATTGACGGCGAATATACGGACAAGCAGCGTTTTCTGATCTTTGATTACTGCGGTAATTTTGAATATTTCAGACAGCATCAGAACGGCTACGAAACAGCGGAAACCAAGTCGCTGACGGAGAATATTTTCTGCAAGCAGATCCGTCTGATTTTCGGCTTGCAGGAAAGTGCGTTTGCGGATGCCTCCTATCAGGCATTCCGTTCCGATCTCGTGCAGTCCTGCCATCAGAATGTGTGTGATCTTTCCTATGATCTGGTATCCGTCCGGCTGAAAAGGGAGTATGTCGAGAAGTTCCAGAAAGCCGACAGCTTTGTGTCACTTTCTGAAATGGACAAGCACGACCTGACCAAGCACATTGCACCGCTGGTCGTTTTTAAGGATACGGATGAATTTGCAAAGCGGTTTGACAATTTCATGTATGGTCTGATGCTCAGTCACATGGAACAGCTCCCGACAATGCGGTATCTGAAAGAGCAGCTCGTGACAACTGCCGGACTGCTCGAAACAAAATCCGCAATCCCGCAGGTACAGAAGAAAATGCAGCTGATCCGTGAAGTGCAGACGGATGATTTCTGGAAAGACATCAGCATTCTGACACTTGAAAGCGTCCGCAGAGAGCTGCGAGATCTGATGCAGTTCCTTGTGAACGGCGGCAGAAAAGTCCCGAAGATCTTCACAAAGCTGGAAGATCCGGTAATTGACAATCAGGAGGGCAATCCGCTGGATGCTGCCTATGATTTTGAGGATTACAGGAAGAAAGTCAACCGGTACATTGAGGATCATAAAAACGATGTTGTGATCTACAAGCTGAATCACAATCTGCCGCTGACGAAAGAGGATTATGCGGAGCTGGAACGCATCCTGACGCAGGAGCTTGGAGATGCAAAGGATTACCAGCGTGAATACGGTGATACGCCGTTCGGCTTGCTTGTGCGAAAGATCGCAAAGCTGGATCATGACAGTGCGATGGCTGCATTTTCAGCCTTTATCAATGACAGCTCACTCAACCAGAAACAGATAGAATTCATTCTCAAAATCATCCAGCACATCGAGAATAACGGCTACATTGAGGATGTCAGAATTCTGATGCAGCCTCCGTTTGACAAGCCCTACAGCTTTGTCAAGATGTTCGAGCCGAAGGTGAGAAATGACCTGCTCCTGACCATTGAAAGCATAAAAAAACAATGCGATGCAGGTGGTGGCGTAGTCAAAAAATGGAATCAGCCTGCTGTATCCTGAGGGGACGGCGGGCTGATTTGTCTTTGCTCCCCA
>CALGTT010000011.1 GCA_937901485.1 uncultured Ruminococcus sp. | reverse complement strand
GGCTGTGTGGGAATAAGGTATTTTGCCCCCTCAAGGAGGATGATGCTGCCGGAAATATTGTGTCCGAGCTGGTCGTGGATCCGCGCTGCAAAGCGGTTTCGTTCCTCCAATGCCGCAGTATCCCGTACTGCCTTGACATATTCCTTGATGCCGTTGATTTTCTTACGCTGTGCCGCAAGCTCTGCGCTCTGCTGGTTGGAACGTGCCGTCAGCGCGGTGATTTTGCGGTTGAGTGTGCGCAGAATGCCAAGGAGCAGGAGCATGGCAAGCGTCAGGAAAACGATTTGCAGTGAAGGCTGCAGCAGCAAAAGAAACAGAATGCAGCTGATCGCGGTAATGCCCCAGAATTGCTCCTCCTGTGCGCCGTTGTCAGCGAGCTGCGCCACATTGATGACGGCAAGGGGCAGGAATGCCGCGCCCGTGTACAGACAAATGCCAATGACCACAAAGCGCAAAAACACAGCCGGAAGCTGTGTGCGCAGAAAGGATGCTGTCAGAATGTCTGCCGCGAACAGACAGCAGAGCAGAAGTGTGAGCATGGTCACAGGCGCAATGCCGTCCTCCAGCGGCATCTGCGAGAATGCCAGCAGGAGGGCGGCGCATTTTGCAAAGAGATAGAGGAAGGAAGTTTTCATTGCTTGTCCTTTCCAAGGGGAGTGGGGCATCTGCCCCACCATTTTTCGGTAATCCTGCACGAAGTCTGCGCCGTGGATTTGTGCAGTCTGTGGGTTTATTTGATGCGTTTTCTGCCATAGAACAATGCTGCAATCAGGAACATCAGCAGCGTATAGAGCATCAGAATACTGATGGCTGTCCATGCAGAGGTTTCTTCTGTCATGGATGCGAGGGGTACTCTATCCGTGTTCAGTATGGTGTCAAGGCAGTTCATAATCCAGTACTGCGGCATCAGATAGCTCAGCAGATGCAGTACACCGATGGAATTGTCGATCGGGAACCATGCACCGCCGAGGATGCAGCCAACGCTTGCTATGCCGATCATAATCGGAATGATCGTTTCAATGGAGTTGAACAGCAGGGAAGTCACCAGCGCAAAGCCCATGGTAAAGAGCAGGAACAGGAGATACAACGCTGTCACAAGCAGCATACTCATCCCGATGTCGCAGCCGCTGATACCGATAACGATAAGCGGAATGATGGCAGTCGGCGCACAGATGAGCAAGCAGCTGAGGACTGTACCGGAAACGTAGGTAAACGAGCTGATGGAAGAAATGCGCATCCGGTTGAGGGTGTTGAGCTTCTTGTCGTTGACGACGATGAAGTTCATGCAGATGGCAATGCCCATGACGAGCATCATATAAAAGCCCGTGGCAAAGCGGAATGCAAAGGGTGCCTGCTGCAATGCGGATCGTGTGACGATACCGGATTCTATGGTAAGCGGTTCGGCAGCGGAATTGTCAAGGATCTCCTCGAACAGGGCTGCGTCCCCCTTTGCACTATAGGATGCTGCGGCAATGCCCTGCATGTAGGTGTCAAGGTATGCCTGAATGAATGCGGTATTTTCGTAGTCGTTGGTGGTGGTGAGGGTGAAGTTGCGGAAATCCCCTGCAAGCGCAGCCTCCGCAAAGCCCTCCGGTACTTCTATTATAACAGAAATATCCGCGTTAATCAAGGCTTTTGTCAAGGAATCGTAATCCGTATCCTTCCAGATCGCCATGCCCAGCTGTTCTGTCAGGTAGCTGCGGAAATGTGCGGAAAGTGCGGAATTGTCCTCGTCCACCAAACCAATGTCGATCGCGTCCTCGCCGCTGTAATTGTCAGCCATATGCATGGAGCTGAAAAAGGCAACGCAGAGCATCACGCCGGAGAGAATGGACAGAAGAATGAAAATTTTACTGCGCGCGAGCGCGTTTCCGGCAACCAGAAAAATATTGTTCATCGTGAAAGCTCCTTTCTGGAAAAGAGGAAGATACCGAGTGCGGAGAACAGGACAAAGCATACCAGACTTACGGCAATGACAATCAGTGCGCCGTCCGGTCGGCTGAAAAGCGTCAGGTCAAAGGCTGCCTGCTGAATGAGGTAGGGCGGGCAGATGTCGCTGAAGCCCTCAATGTAGATTTCCTTGGAGAATGTACCGGAGAAGAACAGGAGCGTCCAGCTGACGGGCTGGAAAAATGCAGCCGGCGGCACTTTTGTTACAATGCCCAGCAGCATTCCAAGCGTAGCAAGGGGGAGC
>CALGTT010000010.1 GCA_937901485.1 uncultured Ruminococcus sp. | reverse complement strand
CCCTGCTTTACCATTCGGCTTGTAGTACGGCGCTTTGAATATCAGCTTTGCCATCGGTGTTACCCGTTCCTGAACGCATCGGTGACGCTGACACTTCCGTTGGTCTCGCGCACTTCATCCTGCGCATCTGCATACAAGGTTTTGATAAAAACTTCATCACAGTCTATGGTGCTTGCATACAGATGCGCAAGAAAATTCTGCCCCACCGCAAGCTTGAACAGCATCCGCAGGGCTGTACCTTTCGGAGTACCATCATCGTTTCTGGGAATTTCACCTGTTGCGGCAAATTCGTTGTATCTCATTCTGACCGCATAACGGACGATCTCCATGATCACATTGTCCATCGGGAGTGTGTTTGCTGCAAAGGAGTAGGTATTGCCAATCGGGGAATCATCCGCACCATATTCCTGTATGAAATATTTTCCTTCTCTGTTGAAAAACCACATGGACAGCAAAAACTCATCGTCCTCATAGAAGTCATAGGCATAGCATCTGGAATAGGCAACGATGGCACTGCCGCTGGAATCCGCCACTGTATTTCCGCCATCCACATGGGAAAATTTCACAGTAATATCTTTTCCCTTAAAATAATGTGCATAGGCAGTATCCATCTGCTTTTTGAGTTCATCCCTGTATTCATCCATATTACCCATATCCGTCAAACCCTTGACAGCATAAACATCTTCCCACCGGAATGCCATCGCATCCAGCAGTACATCGGTATTCCCCTCCGTCAGCTGGTGGGTGATGTAATTCAGGCGGATGATATTGCCGCAGGTCGAAAAGCTGACTTTATGGCCGTTGATCTCCCCGATCGTCAGCACGCCAAGCCCTGCCGCAACGATGCACAGGAGCACACACAGCGTCACGGACAGCCATTTGCGGCGGCGCAGCTTCGTTCTCACTTTCTTCATCGGGTGAATGGCGGAGGGATCTTCCGCCGCAAGCTTTTGTTCTTCCCCGACATTCGCCCGATAATGGGCAAGCTTCTGTCTGCATTCCTCACAGGCTTCCAGATGCGCTTCCACCTGTGCATTCGTTTCCCCGCTGCAAAGCCCATCGGCATACAGCGGCAGCAGATCTCTGATCAATTCACATTTCATACGGATCACGATTCCTTTCTTCCGTCCTGCGGTTCTTCCAGCAACCGCAGAACCATATCCTTGCTTCTCATAAAAGTAACTCTCCCCCAGACCTCGGACTTGCCGAACATCATGCCGATCTCCTGATACGGCAGCTGTGCATAGACACGCAGAAGAAATACTTCCTTATACGGTTCGTTCAGCCGATGCACCGCAAGACGGATCTCCCGTGCAGTTTCGGCATCCTCCAGTCTGTCCATGAGATGATCCTGCGTATCCGGCAGGTCTTCGGGGAGCTCGGAGGTTGGTCGGCGTTTGACTTTCCGCAGATGGTCGTAGTATGTATTCTTTGCAATCTGACAAAGCCATGAGGTCAGTTTGCAGCGATAATCAAAGCTTTCGCTCGCTTCCATGGCTTTCAGAAACGTATCCTGCAAAAGATCCTCTGCCAGATGTGCATCGCCGCACAGCCGGAGCAGGAAATGGTATACTTCCCTTGCGTGCTCCGCATAGGCGGCTTCCAGATCAATCTTTGCCATCGTTTTCCCTCCTTCCACTTTGTTAGACGATACAGAATCCGATCCGTTACAGAAATTCACATAATTTTTTAGGATTTTTTCTGCCATACTATTATAGCATATTTTTCGCACAAAAACAAGAAAGCTGCACGGCATCCGCCGTGCAGCCCCTCGCTGGAACGATTACTTGCAGTTGTTCTCGTTCTTGTTCTGAGAATTCTGATTGTTCTTGTTCTGAGAATTCTGCTGGTTCTTGTTCTGGGAATTCTGGTTGTTCTTGTTCTGAGAATTATTCTGGTTGCTCATGATCATCTCTCCTATCTCCGCACGCCCGATATGCCGGAACGTGCGGAGCTTCCATCCGGCATACCGCCGGAATCTCTTTTTCTCCGGCATGGATAGTATGCGCAGACAGAATCATATTATACACTCATTTTGTCTCCGTATTTCGTTCTATCGTTTTCACGCGCTCCATTTCGAGCTGCATCAGTTCATATGCCGCACATTCCGCTGCCTTGATCTCCTCAGGGGCGGTTGTAGTCTCCTCTGTTTCTGTTGTTGTCATTGCCGGTACGGTCGTGCCGGGATTGAGCGGTGCGGTATTATCACGCAGGTTCCACACCGAAACGCCGCACCCGATGCACAGGGCAAGCGAAGCCGCGATGTATGCCGCATACCGCCAGATGGGACGGCGCGGGGCTTCTGTCACCTCGTAGATCTCCTCGATCTCCTCGTGGCAATCCTTCTGGTACAATTCCTGCTTCATTCGCTCCACAAGCTCGTCGGGAGCATGTACGCTGTCGAATGCTTTTCTGATCTCATCGTGCATATTCATTCTTTACTACCTCCCAGTTTTTTCTGAAGCTTCTTTCTTCCTCTTGATAACTGCTGCGCCACTGCGGATTCACTCTGCGATGTAATACGCGCGATCTCGCGGATCTGGTAATTTTCGTAATAATGCAGATAAATGGCAATACGGTATTTTTCCGGCAGTGAAAGCACGGCTTCCAGCACCGCCGCCGCAGTTTCATCCGCGCTTTCCGGTATCATTGACAGGTCGGCATCCACCCGTCTGCGCCGCCATGAGCTGCGTACAAGATTTTTGGATTCATTCAGCGTAACACGCAGAAACCATGCCTTTTCATGCGCTTCGGATTCAAATTCCGGATGCGTTTTGAAGTATTTGAAAAACACCTCCTGCATGATATCCTCCGCGTCCGCGAAATTTCCGACCACCGCCAGTGCCGCACGGTACACCATGTCCTTGTAGCGTTCGATCGCCGCAAAGGTCACACCGGATACCTTGATATTCTGCTGCTGCCCGATCTCCACCGAGCTGCCGCGTTTTTCCGTCATTGTCAGCATTGTTTATCCCACCTTTCCAAGTGCTTCTGCCTTATATACACATCAGCACCGCAATTCCTGACATCTTTTTTAAAACTCTGTATACATGCACAAATTTCAAGTCCAGATTTGTGCATTTTCACAGTTTGCAATTCCTGTGCAGGAAATGTGCGTGTTTATTATAAATACAAATCAAAAGGGCAAAACCTGACAACTTCTTTTAAGCTTTGTAGGAATGCACAAAATTTTCATAAGATTTTGTGCATAATATCGAAGCTGCTCAGATATAGTATACCATAAATGCGGGGATTTGTCAAAGGAAGGCACACTGCATCTTTACAGCAACAATTTTTCGCGATACACTTGCATTTTCGCATGAAATGTGCTACAATAGAGTCATGGAGGTGATCAACCATGCTGACAAAGCTTCTGAGCCGCGAGACATGCGCGGACTGTCAGCTCTGCTGCGTTTTTGACCGTTATGATATCTGGGAAACACCGGTGCTCTCACAGGAGATCCGTGACAGGGCGGCGGCACTTCTGCCGGACGCGGAATTCATCCGAAAGGGTGAGGAATCCTACCTGTTCCGCATCCGTGAGCTTGACCATGAGGATCTGTTCGGCTGTCCCCTGCTCGATCCCACAAGCGGCTGTATGCTTGGTGAGGAAAAGCCGTTCGACTGTCAGATCTGGCCGTTCCGCATCATGGAACTCGGCGGCAGACAGGCGATCACCATCGCCCCCATCTGTGAGGCAATGACGGCACAGCCCATCGGCACTCTGCTTGCCTTTCTCAGGGACGGGCTTGCAGATACCATCTTTGACTATGCCGCACAGCATCCGGATGTGATCAAGCCCTATGATTCCATGTACCCCATTCTGCTCTGGAAAAATAAGAGCGATCAGGAAAATTAAATTGTAAGGAGAAAAACTATGTCCAATACTTCCTATGTATCCCCGTTCTGTACCCGTTATGCCAGCAAGGAAATGCAGTATCTCTTTTCCGCTGACAAGAAGTTCACCACATGGAGAAAGCTCTGGGTGGCACTTGCACGCGCAGAGATGAAGCTCGGTTTGCCGGTGACACAGGAACAGGTGGATGAGCTGGAGGCGAATATCGACAGCATCGACTATGAAATGGCTGCACAGGAGGAAAAAATCGTCCGCCACGACGTTATGGCACATGTGCACACCTACGCGCACGCCTGCCCGAAGGCTGCTCCCATCATTCATCTGGGCGCGACCTCGTGCTATGTGGGTGACAACACCGATGTCATCATCATGCGCGACGCACTGGAGGTCGTCAAGAGAAAGCTGGTCAAGGTCATTGCACAGCTTGCAAAGTTCGCAGACACCTACAAGTCCCTCCCCTGCCTTGGCTACACCCATCTCCAGCCGGCACAGCTGACCACCATCGGCAAGCGTGCGACACTGTGGTGCAATGATTTCCTGATGGATCTGGAGGATCTGGAGTTCCGTATGGCATCCCTGAAGCTTCTTGGCTCAAAGGGCACAACGGGCACACAGGCTTCCTTTGTGGAGCTGTTCGAGGGTGACAATGCGAAGATCAAGGCAATGGAGCAGATGATTGCCGAGGAAATGGGCTTTGATGCTGTTGTTCCGGTGTCCGGTCAGACCTATTCCAGAAAGATGGATTATCAGGTTTGTGCGGTTCTGGCAGGCATTGCGCAGTCGGCAAGCAAATTCTCCTACGACATCCGTCTGATGCAGAGCTTCAAGGAGATGGAAGAGCCGTTTGAAAAGAGTCAGATCGGTTCTTCTGCGATGGCGTACAAGCGCAACCCGATGCGTGACGAGAGAATCACAGCACTGGCACGTTATGTGATGGTGGATGTGCTCAATCCTGCATTCACCGCCGGAACACAGTGGTTCGAGAGAACGCTGGATGATTCGGCAAACAAGAGAATTTCCGTTGCAGAGGCATTCCTCGGCACGGATGCGATCCTGAACATTCTGCTCAATGTCACCGATCCGGAAAACGGTCTGGTGGTCTATGACAAGATCATCAACCGCCGCGTGATGGCAGAGCTGCCGTTCATGGCAACGGAGAATATTATGATGGATGCCGTGAAGAAGGGCGGCAACCGTCAGGAGCTGCACGAAAAGATCCGCCAGTACTCCATGCAGGCAGGTGCGCGTGTAAAGCGAGAGGGACTCGACAACAATCTGTGCGAGCTGATCGTGGCTGATCCGATGTTCATGATCACACAGGAAGAAATGGACGCGATCATGAAGCCGGAAAACTTCATCGGCAGAGCACCGGAGCAGGTGGACGAATTCATTGCAGAATGCGTACAGCCGGCTCTGGACAGAAACGGGGTTTCGGACGATAAGGCAGAGATTTCTGTATAAGCAGCAATTGACTGAATACGATGATTTTGCCCCCTATGTGCATAGGGGGCATGATTCGTAAGACATATTTTTCATACCAACCAAAAGCCGCCGTTCCGGAGAACAGCGGCTTGATTCGTGTTTAGTTATTCTTCTTTGCAGCAATATCAGCCAGAGCTTCCTTGCGGGAGAGGTTGATTCTGCCCTGCTTGTCGATCTCAACGACCTTGACAACGATCTCGTCACCGATGGCAACGACATCCTCCACCTTTTCTACGCGGCGGTTGTCGAGCTGGGAGATGTGCACCAAACCATCCTTGCCCGGAGCGATCTCTACAAATGCGCCGAAGTTCATCAGACGAACAACTCTGCCCTTGTAAATCGCGCCGACCTCAGGATCGTTTGCGATAGTCTCCACGATCTGGATCGCCTTCTTTGCATTCTCCAGATCAATACCGCTGACAAATACATTGCCTTCCTCGTTGATGTCGATCTTTACATCGCACTCAGCGCAGATCTTCTGGATCACCTTGCCGCCCTGACCGATGACCTCGCGAATCTTGTCCACCGGTACCTTGGTCTGGAGCATCTTGGGTGCGTAGGTGTTTACTGTCTCACGCGGTGCGGGAATCGCCTTGAGCATGATCTCATCGAGGATGTAGAGTCTGCCCTTTCTGGTCTTCTCAAATGCCTCTGCAATGATTGCCGGAGTCAGACCGTCAACCTTGATATCCACCTGAATGGCAGTGATACCCTTGTGTGTACCGCCTACCTTGAAGTCCATATCGCCGAAGAAGTCTTCGAGTCCCTGAATATCCACCATGGTCATGAAGTCATCACTGTCGGGCAGTGTGATCAAACCGCAGGAGATACCAGCTACCGGAGCCTTGATCGGAACACCGGCATCCATCAGAGCCAGTGTGGAGCCGCAAATGGAGCCCTGGGAAGTAGAACCGTTGGAGGAGAGAACCTCGGAAACGGTACGGATCGCATAGGGGAATTCCTCGATGGACGGGAGTACCGGAACGAGAGCCTTTTCAGCCAGTGCGCCGTGACCGATCTCACGTCTGCCCGGACCTCTGGAGGGCTTTGTCTCGCCTACGGAGTAGGACGGGAAATTGTAGTGGTGCATATAACGCTTGGAGGTTTCTTCATCCAGACCGTCGATCTTCTGGGAGTCGCTGACCGGACCGAGGGTTGCAATGGTCAGCACCTGTGTCTGACCTCTTGTGAACAGACCGGAGCCGTGTACTCTCGGCAGAACGCCAGCCTCGGAAGCCAGCGGACGGATCTCGTCAATGCCTCTGCCATCCACGCGCTTGCCCTCATAGAGCCATGCACGAACGATCTTCTTCTGGAGCTTGTACATGCACTCGTCAAGCTTTG
>CALGTT010000009.1 GCA_937901485.1 uncultured Ruminococcus sp. | reverse complement strand
ACAAGCTGGCAGGCTGTCCGGTGGTGGTCTTTGACCGTGACCATGTGGTAGCGACTTCGGGCGTGACGAAAAAGGAATTCAACGAGCGCAGGGTATCCCCCGAACTGGAGGAGTTGATGGAATCGCGCCGGCAGTTCTTTGCGGAGGATGCCAGCCGTAAATTCTATGCGGTCGAAGGTGTTGAACAGCCGGCACTCGCCTGCCTGCCGATTCTCTCATCGGGAGATGTGACGGGGGCTGTGACATTTCTGTCCAACGGCAATCGCCAGACGGTATCGGAGCTGCAAAAGAGCCTTGTCAATGCGGCAGCGCAGTTTTTGGGACGGCAGGTAGAATAGCGCGCGCGGAGCCCGCGCCGGCAGACGCGTTTAATGATCTTTTAGTGCACAGAGTGCGCTTTTTCGCGGAACAATGCGCCGAACCGCATGATGCTTGCTTCGCAGAGCATCATAGCTGCTGGTAATAATGATAAAGGACGGTGCAAATACACCGTCCTTTTTGCTCTATTCCTCCCCGTCCCTCACAAACTCCAGCAGATCCCCCGGCTGGCAGTCGAGGACATCGCAGATGGCATTCAGGGTTTCAAACCGGATGCCTTTCATTTTGCCCGTTTTGAGGTTGGACACGTTCACGTTGGACATCTCCAGCCGTTCGGCAAGCTCATTGACGGAGATCTTCCTGTCCGCCATCATGCGGTCAAGTCGGATGATAATTGCCATAAACAGCCCTCCTTATGCGATCGAATCGGAATCTTCCTGCACCGCAATGCCATAGCGGAAGATCTCTGCGATCATGCCCACTGCCAGTGCAAGAGCCATCATGTAGAATTCCACTGTGTCAATTTCCGTCGCTGCACTGCCGGTCAGCGAACTCCGCATTTTCATACCTACCCACTCCGGAACAAGTGCCAGACACAGCGTCAGAACGGCGATGATGCGCAGGAAAATCACCGAACGCATATTGAACGGAGATTTACATTTGCTGCAGCCGCAGGACATCGCAAAGAGCAGTACCAGAATTGCCAGAATGATCACGTCTTTTCCCAGCTCCACGCACTGATCGATCATCAGATGCTCTTTGTACACAGTCTTGCCGTCCGGTCGTGTTGTATAGTCGTAAGCATCAATGGGGACGTGACGTTCCCCGTCGAGCATCAGCCATGTGCTTTCCGTGCCGTTGTAGTTTTCCAGCTGTGCAATTGTAAATGCCGACTCGTCCATTCCGGCGTAATGCATCAGCTTATAAGTGGTCATACCCGTGATCCAGCAGGTCAGCAGGATGAATCCCAGCAGCAGAATGCGTGTTACGATGAGTCCCTTGCTCAGTTTGTTCAGATTGTTTTTCATGTCATTTCCCTCCATAATTTTTGTTCGGTTCGGATGTGCTGTAATATATTACAGTTTCAGTATACCACAGAATTTTCCGTTTGTCAATAGTAAATTTAAAGTTTTAGTTTAAATTTATATTCTAAGCCTTTAGATTTACAAACCGACACTTTAGATTTCAGCGAGAAACTCTCCGTTTCAGCATGTTGCAGTGTGAAATCTAAGTAAAATTTACTGAAAAGCTATTCCATTTTCCAATGATTTGTGGTATAATGTGTAATGGAGAAGTACGTCTGCTGATTGCAGAATACAAATATATCCAGACCGGAGGTCGGTAATATGCCGCAGCCCTATTATGAAAACCGTGAATTATCATGGATACGATTCAACACACGCGTTCTCGAAGAAGCGGAAGATCCCGCTGTGCCGCTGCTCGAACAGCTCAGCTTTTCCGCGATCTACCAAAGCAATCTCGACGAATTTGTCATGGTGCGCATTGGTACGATGCTCGACCGGATGCAGGAGATGCCCAAGAAGAAGGATTCCCGTTCCGGCATGACTCCCAAGGAGCAGATCAGCGCGATGCTCCGCGAGATCACGGCACTCCAGCCGCGCAAGGATGCCGCCTATTTCCGCACGATGGAACAGCTCCGCGCACATGGCATTGAGCATGTGAGCTTTTCGGATGCGACCGCACAGGAACGCGCATTTCTGGAGCTTTACTTCAAGCGCGAGATCAAGCCCCTGCTGTCTCCCATCATCATCGACAAGCGGCAGCCGTTCCCGTTCCTGCGCAACAAGGAAATTTATATCGTGGTGCATTTGCAGTCCAAATCCGGTGTCAAGCTCGGTGTCCTGCCCTCGGCGGGCTTCCATGACCGCGTGATCCGCCTGAATAAGGAGGGACGCTTCATCCTGCTCGAAGACCTGCTGCTGCACTTTGCGCCGATCGCGTTCAAGAACTACAAGGTGCTCGATGCCGCCGTCATGCGCATCACGCGCAACGCCGACATCCGTTTCGGCAATTCTGCCGCGGACGCGGAACTTGACGTGCAGATCCTGCACGGAAAGCAATACTTTTTTCTCTTCCATAGCCGTACCCCCTTACATATGGGTTCTGGGGTCAGATGCGTCGCCCAGGTTCTGGCCGACCACATACAGCACCACAGCGATGATGGAAGCCACGGCAACGGGGCTCCAGAACTCGATCTCCCAGCCGGGGGTGACCATGGCGCTCTGTGCGGACTGGATCAACTTGCCAAGGGACATATCC
>CALGTT010000008.1 GCA_937901485.1 uncultured Ruminococcus sp. | reverse complement strand
ATGTCAAGGAACATTCCGACCGTGAGCCGGTATTCTATGCAGCGGATGAGGATGCAGTTTACGAGCAGACCTATGTGATCGACCTGTCCGAAATCAAGCACACAGTTGCATTCCCGCATCTGCCGGAAAACACCCATACTGTGGATGAAATCGACGAAATCAAGATCGATCAGGTTGTCATCGGTTCCTGCACCAACGGCAGACTTGAGGATATGGCTGCTGCGGCTGCGATCATGGAGGGCAAGAAGGTTGCCAAGAATGTTCGCTGCATCGTGATCCCTGCAACCCAGAAGATCTATCTGGAAGCAATGGAAAAGGGCTATCTCAAGACCTTTATCGAGGCAGGCGCAGTGGTTTCCACACCGACCTGCGGTCCGTGTCTGGGCGGTCATATGGGTATCCTTGCTGAGGGCGAAAAGGCGGTTGCTACCACAAACCGCAACTTTGTCGGCAGAATGGGTCATACCGAATCTGAAATCTATCTGGCAAGCCCTGAGGTTGCCGCTGCAAGTGCAATTGCAGGCAAGATCGCTGCACCGAAGGAGGTACTGTAAATGAAAATGACAGGCAAGGTCATCAAGTACGGTGACAATGTAGATACGGACGTTATCATTCCCGCACGTTACCTGAACACCAGCGACCACAAGGAGCTGGCTTCCCACTGCATGGAGGATCTGGACACCACGTTCGCATCCCGTGTACAGGAAGGCGATATTATGGTAGCAGGCTGGAATTTCGGATGCGGTTCTTCCCGTGAACATGCCCCCATTGCGATCAAGGCAAGCGGCATTTCTCTGGTTATTGCAAAGAGCTTCGCAAGAATCTTCTACCGCAATGCCATCAACATCGGTCTTGCGATCGTAGAATCCGAAGCGGCTGCCGATGCCATCGCTGAGGGTAATGTCATCACTGCGGATCTCGACAACGGCGTTCTCCATAACGAAACAACAGGTGAGGACTACGCAGTAGAGCCGTTCCCGGCATTTATCCAGACGATCATTGAAAACGGCGGTCTGGTAGAATCCATCAAGAACGGCAGTATCAAGTAATCGGAGGAAATACACATGAATTTTACAGTTGCTCTGCTCAGAGGTGACGGTATCGGTCCGGAGATCGTGGACAGTGCTGTCAGAGTTCTGGATGTCATTGCAGAAAAGTACAACCATACATTCGACTACAAGCCCTATCTGATCGGCGGTGCGGCAATTGATGCAACAGGCGCACCCCTGCCGCAGGAAACCGTTGATGGGTGTCTCGCAAGCGACAGCGTTCTGCTCGGCGCGGTAGGCGGCCCGAAGTGGGACACCCTTCCCGGCGACAAGCGTCCGGAAAAGGCACTGCTGGGCATCCGTGCAGCTCTGGAGCTGTTCACAAATCTGCGCCCTGCAAAGCTCTACCCTGCACTGAAGGGCGCAAGCCCCCTGCGTGCGGACATCGTGGAAAAGGGCTTCGATATGATGATCGTTCGTGAGCTGACAGGCGGCATCTACTTCGGTGAGCGCGGCAGACGTGACGGAAAGTACGGCCCTGAAGCATACGACACAGAAGCTTACAGCGTCATGGAAATTGAGAGAATCGCAAAGGTTGCCTTTGAAACTGCACAGAAGCGCAGCAAGAACGTTATCAGCATTGTCAAGGCAAACGTACTGGAAAGCTCCAGACTCTGGAGAGAAACCGTGCACCGAATTGCAGCGGACTATCCGGATGTGACCTGCACCGACATGCTCGTAGACAATGCAGCAATGCAGATCGTCAAGAATCCCCGTCAGTTCGATGTTGTGGTAACATCCAACATGTTCGGTGATGTTCTCTCTGATGAGGCATCTCAGATCACAGGTTCCATCGGTATGCTCGCATCTGCATCCCTCGGTTCTACCAAGCGCGGCATGTATGAGCCGATTCACGGCAGTGCACCGGATATCGCAGGCAAGGGCATTGCAAACCCGATTGCAACCATCCTCTCCGCTGCTATGATGCTCCGCTACTCCTTCGATCTGGATGCAGAAGCACAGGCGATCGAGGATGCAGTGGACAAGGTTCTGGAAGCCGGCTGGAGAACCGCCGACCTCGTTGGCGACAGCGGCGTGACTGCACTTTCCACAACGGAGATCACAGACAAGATCATCGAGGCGATCGCCTGATGGAATCCCTGAAACTTCTCGACCAGCGGCTTGATGTCCTGTCCGTGTTCAGCATCATTGAAAAGGACACAGTATGGCGTGCGTTCCGGCAGTGTCTTTACGGTATCATTGCCGGCACGGAGGATGTACTGGAACGCTGCGGCAATTTCACCGGTGCGCTGTACAACCTCGGACATACTGACAACTGGTCTGCCTATGTCAGAAAGCTTGTTCTTTCCATGGAAACGCCCTGCTCCCATTTTGCATCACGGGGGCAGGCAATTCCGGCGTACATAGAAGAAGCGGCACGGCAGGAGCTTCGTACCATATCCGCGGCGGCAGCGTTGACTGCTGCGCAGATACAGCAGGCAATACCGGAGCGTCCGGATTACATGCCGGGCTGGTGCGCAGAGCAGCTTGATCTGGAGTCACTCTATTTTGAGCGTCTTGCCAATATCCAGCAGTACGGCTTCGGCATCTATGCCAACTACTATATGTTCCGCATGGAACAGAGCGAACGTGAGCCTGACGGTTTCCGGCTGAAACCCGTGAAATATCCCGATGCAGTATCCGTTGCCGATCTGATCGGCTATGAGCTGCAAAGGGGACAGGTGATCGAAAATACTAAGGCACTTCTGCGCGGCAGAAAGGCGGCGAATGTCCTGCTTTACGGCGATGCCGGAACGGGCAAGTCTGCCTCCGTCAAGGCGATCGCAAACGCCTACGCGGAGAAAGGACTGCGCCTGATCGAGCTGGGCAAGGAGGAACTGCATCTGCTCCCGAAGCTGCTCGATCTCCTTAGCGGCAATCCGCTGAAATTCATCCTGTTCATTGATGACCTGTCCTTTCAGGACAATGACGATGATTTCAGTGCACTCAAAGCCGTGCTGGAGGGCAGCGTCGCGGCAAGATCCCACAATACCGTGATCTATGCCACCAGCAACCGCCGCCATATCGTGCGGGAAACATTCTCCGCAAGAGAGGGCGACGAGGTACACCGTCAGGATACATTGCAGGAAACCATCTCGCTTTCGGAGCGTTTCGGCATCAAGGTGTATTTTGAGAAACCCAAAAAAGATTTGTATTTGGAAATTGTATACGGATTGGCACAGCAGTACGGACTGTCCATGGACCGTGAAACACTTGCGCTGGAGGCGGAACGCTTCGCTCTGCGCAAGAGCGGAAGATCCGCAAGAGCCGCACGCCAGCTCATTGAGCAGCTCAGTGCGTCCGTAGAGGATAAGGAGTGAACGAAATGCTGACGCTTGATAAAATTTATCATGCAAGCTATGTATTGAAAAATGTCATCAGACAGACGGACATGATCCATGCTCCCAAAATCTGTCCCGATGCCAATATCTACCTCAAAACGGAGAATCTGCAGATCACAGGCTCTTTCAAGGTGAGAGGCGCGTACTACAAAATTTCCCAGCTCAGCGACGAGGAAAAAGCGAGAGGTGTCATTGCCTGCTCTGCCGGTAACCATGCACAGGGCGTGGCACTTGCCGCACAGAAGAACGGCATCAAGGCAACTATCTGCCTGCCGGACGGTGCGCCCATCTCCAAGGTCGAGGCAACCAGAAGCTACGGCGCAGAGATCTGCCTTGTGCCCGGTGTCTATGATGATGACTATGCTAAAGCGATTTCCCTGCGCGATGAAAAGAGCTATACATTTGTGCATCCCTTTGACGATGAATATGTCATTGCCGGACAGGGAACGATCGGTCTGGAGATCATCGACCAGCTTCCGGATATTGATGCAGTTGTTGTCCCCGTCGGCGGCGGCGGACTGATCTCCGGCGTGGCATTTGCGCTGAAATCCCTCAACCCGAAGATCAAGGTCTACGGCGTGCAGGCAAGCGGCGCACCGTCCATGGTGCAGTCCATCGAACACGACGAGATCGTGTGCCTTGACAAGGTTGCCACCATCGCAGACGGCATCAAGGTAAAAGAGCCGGGTGCGAATACCTTTGAATTCTGCCGCAAATACGTCGATCAGATCGTGACTGTTACCGATGACGAGGTATCCTCCGCGATCCTCGCGCTGATCGAACAGCATAAGCTCATCGCCGAGGGCGCGGGCGCAGTTGCCGTGGCAGCTGTGATGTTCGACAAGCTCCCCATCAAGGGCAAGAATGTCGTTTGTCTGGTATCCGGCGGCAACATTGATGTGACCATTCTCTCCAGAGTCATCAAGCGCGGTCTGCTCAAATCCGGTCGCTCTGATACGCTGACCATTCAGCTTGAAGACAAGCCCGGACAGCTCAAGGGCGTATCCGCAATTCTTGCGGACATGGGCGGCAATGTCATTGCCATTCATCATGAACGTGCAAGCGAGGAGAGCGATATTACCGACTGCCTGCTGCGCATCGTCATGGAAACAAGAAACCGCGAGCATATCCAGCAGATCCGCAAGGCTCTGACGGACGGCGGATTCAAAATCGTAGGCTGATTACCAATCCAAAAAGGAGTGTTACATATGGCAGAAAAAATTTACACAGAAAATGCCCCCGCAGCGATCGGCCCGTATTCTCAGGCGGTTGTTGTGAACGGCATGGTTTATTCCTCCGGTCAGATCGCGATCGTTCCGGCAACCGGAAACATTGAAGCAGCTGATATTAAGGGACAGACCACACAGGTCATGGAAAATCTGAAAGCAGTCCTGACTGCTGCCGGCACATCCATGGACAAGATCATCAAGACCACCTGCTTCCTCGCAGAAATCGCCGATTTTGCAGCATTTAACGAAGTGTACGGTCAGTACATCACCGAGAAGCCTGCAAGAAGCTGTGTTGCGGTCAAGGATCTCCCCAAGGGTGCGCTTGTTGAGGTTGAGGTTATTGCAGTGATCGACTAAAATCCGTAAAAATCGCAAGATCTGGCGGATATAGCGTAAAGTAAAAAAAGCAGCCTGCCAGAAGGAGCAACATCACAAGCCCCGACAGACTGCTTTTTTTCTGTCCGGAAGCACGGCAGTGGACATAGACCGTCAGAAACAGACTGCACAGATAGAACAGTGCGATGTCTGCATAAAGCGAATCCATCCCGATCACGCCGGAATATGTATAGTATGCTGTCACCAGCAGAAGCATTGACAGCAGAAGTCCCTCTGCAAATGTTGTCAGGATGCCGTGCTGGAGCTTTCCGGTGATCAGTCTGCGCAGGATCACCACAAGCACTGCCGGAAAAAACAGGAGCTTCAGATGCTCCCAGATGCTCTCATTGATCGGCACAAAATACCCGATCAGGGGGATCGGCAGCTCCGCGGCATCGTGCAGCAGAGGACCGAGGATTCCCAGCACTGCAAACAGCAGGACATCCCAGAGCACCAGCTTTCTGAGCATGTGCTTTTTGTGGGATGCACGGTCAAGGACTTCTGTGTCGCGATCGGAGCAAAGCGGTTTACGGTAACAGATCATTCGCATAGCACGCCTCCTGTGGAAATTATCAGATGTCAGAGTATATGCAGCAGGGGAAAGCACCATGCAGGAATTGAAAAATCCTGTGGAAAATCTGCCGGAAACAGTGGATCTGGAAAAAAATTATGATTTTTTTCAGAAATACACTTTACAGAATTGATTTTTTAGTGTAAAATAGAAGTAGTATATTTATGTGAGGTGTCATATCATGGAACTGAAATACAAAAGAATTCTCTTAAAGCTCAGTGGTGAAGCACTTGCAGGTGACAAGAAGCACGGTCTGGATTATACTGTCATCGGCAATATCTGCGAGAGCATCAAGAAGTGCGTGGATATCGGCGTAGAGGTCGGTATCGTTGTCGGCGGCGGCAACTTCCTGCGCGGCAAAATGTGCGGTGGTCTGGACAGAACCCGCGCCGACCACATGGGAATGCTTGCAACCACCATCAATGCGCTCGCCATTGCTGATGTCCTTGAATCCCTCGGCGTGGAGGTGCGCGTGCAGACTGCCATTACCATGCAGCAGATTGCAGAGCCGTACATCCGCAATAAGGCGATCAACCACTTCAAGAAGGGCAGAGTTGTCATTTTCGGATGCGGAACCGGCAACCCGTTTTTCTCCACCGATACCGCAGCAGCACTGCGCGGTATTGAGATCGAAGCAGAGATCATGATGAAGGCAACCCTCGTGGACGGTGTATATGACAAGGATCCTCACAAGTATGACGATGCTGTCAAGTATGATACCCTGACCTTCAGCGAGGTGCTTTCTAAGGAACTGGCTGTCATGGACAGCACTGCGGCAACACTTTGCCGTGACAATAAGCTGGCAATGCTCGTGTTTGACCTGAGCCGTCCGGACAACATCATGGATGCAGTCCTCGGCAAGAACGTCGGCACGGTTATTTACGAAAACTAACGACCATATTATTACAGAAAGGAGTCGCTCCGCCGGAATGCGCGGGGCGGACAGTAACCATGAAAGAACAGATCAAAAAAGCAGAAGAAAAGATGACCAAGACCGTTGAGCGTCTGAAGAATGACTTTGCAGCACTGCGCGCAGGCAGAGCAAACCCCGCAGTTCTCGACAAGGTGATGGTTGACTATTACGGTGCGCCCACACCAATCCAGTCCATGGCAGCTGTTTCCGTGGCTGAAGCAAGAATCCTGATGATCCAGCCGTGGGATGTGACTTCCCTCAAGGCAATTGAAAAGGCAATTCTGGCTTCCGATATCGGCATTACCCCGAACAACGATGGCAAGGTAATCCGCCTTGCGTTCCCGCAGCTGACTGAGGAGCGCAGAAAGGAGCTGTGCAAGACTGTCAAGAAGTCCGGTGAAGATGCAAAGGTAAGTGTGCGCAATATCCGCCGTGATACCATCGAAAAGCTCAAGACCATGAAGAAGAATAACGAGATCACCGAGGACGATCAGAAGGATGCAGAAAAGAAGGTGCAGAAGCTGACCGACCGTTTCTGCGAGGATGTCGATAAGGCAGTCGCAGAAAAGGAAAAGGAGATCATGAGCATCTGATCACTTCCCAATATCATATGATTTAGGAGCATATCATGGCATTTTTGAAGAAAAGATCGGCAGCGGACGACAGTGCGCTGCCGGAGATCCTGCCGACTCACGTTGGCTTTATTATGGACGGCAACGGAAGATGGGCGAAAAAGCGCGGTCTTCCGAGAAGTCTTGGTCATGTTGAGGGCGGCAAGAATTTCAAGCGCATCATGCAGTACTGCAAGGACATCGGCATCCCCTACGCGTCCTTCTATGTGTTCTCCACCGAGAACTGGAAGCGTCCGAAGGAGGAGATTGATGGCATTCTTGCGATCATGCGTGAATACCTTGATGAAGTACAGAAGCATCTGGGCGATGGTGTCCGTGCCATTTTCCTCGGCGACAAGAGCGTGTATCCGGAGGATATCCGCACAAAGATGATCAAGCTTGAGGAAGACACCGCACATCACTCCCAGCTCACTGTCATGCTCGCGTGCAACTACGGCGGGCGCGATGAGATCGCGTATTCTGCCCGTCAGATCGCAGAAATGGTGAAAAACGGCGAGATTTCTCCGGAGGATATCACCGAGGAAACGATCGCAGCCCATCTGTATACTGCGGGACATCCGGACGTTGATCTTGTCATCCGTCCAAGCGGCGAGCTGCGTCTGTCCAATTACCTGATCTGGCAGTGTGCCTATGCGGAATACTATTTCACCGATGTACTCTGGCCGGATTTTTCACCGGAAGAACTCAACAAAGCCCTGATCGACTTTGCAGGCAGAGGCAGAAGATTCGGGGGTGTCTGATCCATGGCAGTGCGTCTGATCTCCGCCTTTATCGGCATCGCTCTTGCACTTGCTGTACTCTTTTTGAATCAGACCTTCCTGTTCCCGCTTGCGCTGGCAGGTGTCATTTCGATCATCCTGATGGAGCTTGCAAAGGCGGTCAAAGGGACTGAATTCCGTGTTGCTATGGTGGGCATCCTGCTCTATGGCATCGCCACGCCCTTTCTGGAATTCTACAGCCTTCATGCATATCTGCCTCTGGCGCAGTTTGTCTGCCTGATGCTTGTTTTTGTCGAATTTCTGCGCAATTCTAAAACGTTTCATGTGGAACAGATGGCGTTCATGATCATGACTGCGATCTTGGTAACAAAATCACTGTGCATGGTCATCGCTCTGAAAAATGCAGACACCCACGGAATGCTGTATGTTGTCCTTGCGCTGTGCGGCGGCTGGATCGCGGATTCCGGTGCCTACTTCGCCGGCATCTCGCTCGGCAAGCACAAGCTCTGTCCGGAGATCAGCCCGAAAAAAACCGTGGAGGGCTTTGTCGGCGGCATCCTCTCAAACATGATTGTTTTTGGCTTGATCTGTCTGGTGTATGGTATCATCCGCAGAAACGGCGGCATGGAGCTTTCGGTGAATTATTTCTCCGCATGTCTGCTCGGCGCGGTCTGCGCACTTGTCAGCGTCGCCGGTGATCTCTGCGCCTCCGTCGTGAAGCGTCAGAAGGGTATCAAGGATTATGGTTCGATCATGCCGGGACACGGCGGTCTGATGGATCGCTTTGACAGCGTGCTGTTCGTTGTCCCTGCATTGTACGGGTTCTTAACATTATTTTCCATTTTTGAATGATGACCTGCAATAAACCCGTCCTGCAATGTGGATGGGTTTATTGTATTGTGTACCTTTTGGGGGTACGATTATCTGGAAAGGACGAATGCATATGAAAACTGTAGCCATTCTCGGCTCGACCGGTTCTATCGGCACACAGGCTCTGGAGGTCGTGACGATGCACAACATGCGCGTGACTGCCCTTGCAGCGCACAGTCAGGCAGAAAAGCTCGCGCAGCAGGCAAAGGCATACAAGCCCCAGCGCGTCTGCATCTTTGATGAAACCAAGAAAGATCTGCTTGCGGAGCTTCTGGCAGGGGAGGACATCGAGATCCTCACCGGCATGGAGGGACTGTGCAAAATTGCAGGCTCGCGTGAAGCGGATATCGTACTCAACAGCGTGGTCGGCATGGTCGGTCTGCTTCCGACGCTGACCGCGATCGAAGCGGGCACGGATGTCGCACTTGCCAACAAAGAAACGCTTGTTGCCGGCGGCTCACTCGTCATGAAAGCGGCAGCCGAAAAGGGTGTGCACATCTACCCCGTGGACAGTGAGCATTCTGCCATTTTCCAGTGCTTGCAGGGCAACGCCATGAACCGCGTGCGTAAGATCATTCTTACAGCCTCCGGCGGTCCGTTTTTCGGAAAAACCACGGAGGAACTGCGGAATGTCCGCGCAGCGGACGCGCTCAAGCATCCCAACTGGGACATGGGCAGCAAGATCACCATCGACTCCTCCACGCTCATGAACAAGGGACTGGAATTCATTGAAGCCAAGTGGCTCTTTGACCTCGATCCCTCCCAGATCGAGATCGTCGTGCATCGTCAGAGCGTCCTGCATTCCGCCGTGGAATTCGAGGACTACGCTGTGATCGGACAGATGGGTGTGCCGGATATGAAGATCCCGATTCAGTACGCGCTCCTGTATCCGGAGCGAAAGCCCTGCCCGACGCGTCCGCTTTCCCTGACTGAATACGGCACGCTGACCTTTGAGCAGCCTGACTATGAGACATTCGGCTGTCTGCGTGCGGCGATCGACGCGATCACGGAGGGCGGTCTGCTGCCCTGCATCGTCAATGCGGCAAACGAGGAAGCAGTCGGCTGGTTCCTGCGTGATGAGATTGCATTTTTGCAGATCGGGGAGCTTGTGCGTGCCGCGATGTCATCCGTAAAGGGCGGCAGTGTGACCTGCTATGACGATGTGCTCCGCGCCGACAGAGAAGCGCGTGCCTTTGTGCGAAACAAGATCCTCGGATAAACAGAGAGAAAGGATTTATGATCTATGGCAAAGATTCTCATAGCACTCATCGTGTTCGGTGTGATCATTGCGATCCACGAATTCGGGCATTTCATCGTGGCAAAGCTCTGCGGCATCAGAGTCAATAAATTTGCCATCGGCATGGGCCCCGTGATCCTCAAAAAACAGGGTAAGGAAACGGAATACTCCCTGCGTCTGCTGCCGGTCGGCGGCTTCTGCGCGATGGAGGGCGAGGATGATTCCAGTGATGATCCGCGCGCATTCAGCAAGAAATGTGTTCCCAAGCGCATGGCAGTCGTGGTTGCCGGCGCAGTGATGAACCTTGTGCTCGGCTTTGTGCTGATCCTCACGCAGACGCTTCTCTATCAGAAAGTCGTGACCACGACCATCGCCGGCTTCAGCTATGCCGAGGATGCCGAAACAGGGGAGCGAACTTCTACCTCCACCAGTGAAGCCTGCGGTCTGCAGGTCGGTGACACCATCATTTCCATTGAGGGAATGCGTATTTTCTCGGATACCGACCTCTCCTACAAGCTTCAGAATACGGAAAATGACAAAATGACCGTGGTTGTCAAGCGCGGCGGCGAGCGTGTGACGCTCGAAAATGTGACGTTCTACAACACTGCCACCGAGGGCAGACTGGATTTCTACGTCAAGGCAGAGGACTGCAATTTCTTCAATGTCATCCGCTACAGCGCACTGAACACCATCTCCACCGGCAGACTCATCTGGGCATCCCTGATCGACCTTGTGACCGGCAAGTACGGGTTCCATGATCTGTCCGGTCCTGTGGGCATCATCAACACCATCGGCACGGCAGTTTCCATGGGTGAGACCATCCGTGAAAGTCTGATCTCCCTGCTGTCTCTGTCAGCCTTCATCACCATCAACGTGGGCATTTTCAACCTCCTGCCCCTGCCGGCACTTGACGGCGGCAGACTCCTGTTCCTGCTTGTCGAAGCCATCCGCCGCAAGCCCATCAACCCCGAGCACGAGGGCATGGTGCATTTCATCGGTCTTGCCCTGCTCATGCTCCTGATGGTGGCGGTAACGTTCCAGGATATTCTGAGGATGATTCAGGGGGGGTGATACCCACATGCCAGCCCCAAATCGGAGAAACTGTATCATGAAAAGAATGATTATTTTATCAAGCATATTCGCCCTTTTGCTCATCTCCATCACCGCTGTAAACAGCGGACAGCAGAATCACTATCCGACACGCCTTGCTTTTACCCGTACAAAAAATGTGGGCGGATTGATGCCATACAACATCAATTCAGATCGGATCGTTGCTGTACCGGAGGATTATTTCCGCCATGTCAATGAAAGCTCTGTGACTTATGATGAAGTCGTGTCTGCCATAGGTGAACCAAGCGGTATGGTCGGTTCGGGCATTGTCAGAAATTATTGGAGGATCGGCGAAAATCAATATGCAGTATGCCAGATTTATAATAATAAGCCCTATTTTGAGATTTGGAATGAAAACTAATGCAAATACAAATACGAGGTGTCAACTATGAGAAATGTCAAACCCGTCAAAGTCGGAAACTGCACACTGGACGGCAGTCATATCTACATCCAGTCCATGCTCAATGTCCCCGCTGAAAACGTGGAAGCTACCGTTGCACAGGCAGTCGCGCTCGAAGCGGCTGGCTGTGAGATCATCCGTGCGGCGATCCCCACGCTCGATGCTGTCCGCCTGATTCCGGCGATCAAGGAAAAGATCCGCATTCCGCTGGTTGCGGACATCCATTTCGATTACCGCATTGCCCTTGAATCCGCCGCCGCAGGCGTTGACAAGATCCGCATCAATCCCGGTAATATCGGCGATATGGACAGAGTGCGTCAGGTCGCACAGGCGTGCAAGTCCAAAAATATCCCGATCCGCATCGGCGTGAATTCCGGCTCTCTCGAAAAGGAGATCCTTGCCAAATACGGCTCTCCCACCCCCGAAGCCCTCGTGGAAAGTGCCATGCACCATGCAGCAATGCTCGAACAGTTCGACTTTGAGGATATCGTCATTTCCATCAAATCCTCCGACGTTGACCGCATGATCGACAGCTATCGTCTTGCCGCAGAAAAATGCAGCTATCCGCTGCACCTCGGCGTGACGGAAGCGGGGACGTTTCTGCCCGGGACGGTGCGCAGTTCGGTCGCGCTCGGGATTCTGTTGGAAGAGGGGATAGGAGATACGATCCGCGTATCGCTCACCGAAGCCCCCGAAAACGAGATCCCGACGGCCCAGCTCTTGGCCAACCACTTCACCCACCGCACCGGATCGTTCGAGGTAAAGTACCCCGAACGCTACTCGCCCTACGCCTATCGTCGTCGCACCAACATACAGGTTCCGATCGTACACGACGAGGAGATGAGCGGCATGCGCATCATCGAGGCCGTGAGCGAGAACCCGACGGCCGAACTGCGCGCTGCGATCC
>CALGTT010000007.1 GCA_937901485.1 uncultured Ruminococcus sp. | reverse complement strand
ATACTGCAACGCAAGAGTTTGTTGTACCAAGGTCAATACCGATAATTTTTCCCATAATATATATCCTCCGTAAAATGAATAGATTCTAAAATATTTATATGTTTATGTTTGTTTTTGATAATAAAATAATAACTTTACAAGGCTTATTTGAAGCTCTTAACAACATTAATACTAATTTCCAAAATTTAAATACTACTATTATCTTAATTAATCAATCTTCAGAAGAAGCCGCAAAACGAGGATTGGAAATTATGCAGGTTATAAATGAGGTTTCTGATAGTTCAAGTAAAAATAGTTCGTATATTGGAGAAATTTCTAAAACAAGAGATCAACTTTCTTCCGAAGTTTCAAAAATGCGTGATTTGATTCTTGCATTTAGAGTAGAAAGCGATTCAATAGAAATTATTAATGATACAAGTATTGATGAGAAAGCTGTTGCGGAAAAAGAAGAGAAAATCAAAGAACGCAAACGATTAAAGAACGGGTACATGGATTGTCCATGTACCCGTTTCAGCTTGTCAAAAAACGTCCGTCCAGCGAGTGTGCCTTGCGGCACACCGCTGGACTAAGTTTTTTCGTTTTAGTTGCGACTTCGTCGCTTTTTCGGGGGCTATCGCCCCCGAACCCCCATAAATAGCCAAAAGCACGCCGCAGGCAAGCGGGTGGAGGGTGCGCAGCACCCTCCTAATATTGCCCCTCCCCTCGGGGAGGGGTTGGGGTGGGGGCAGTTTTAAGCAGACAAATCCCAAGAAAAAACACTTTTTTGACAGACTGAAATGTCCGCCTTTCGGCGGACATTCTTTCTTATACATTTCTGCTGAACGGGCATCCGCAGAAGTTCTGCCTGTACAGCCCGTACTGCGCGGAAAGCTCGATGGAGCGTTTGTAGCCCTCTTTCTTCTTGAAATCGGACGGCAGCCAGACCGTGCCGGTCGCCTCCGCGATCTCATAACCGCAGGCATTGATGAACTGTGCATCCTTGTGGGGGCTGATGGTCAGGGTGGTAGTGAAATAATCCGCGCCGACCTGCTTTGCCGCCCTTGCCGCTTCCATGAGCCGCAGACGGATGCACTGTCTGCACCGTTCGCCGCGCTCCGGTTCGTTTGCAAGTTCTTTCGCAAAGGACAGGAAACGTTCCGGCTGGTACGTCCCCTCCACCAGCGTGATCTCACGCGGCAGGGGCATTTCCCACAGCAGACGCTTCAGCTCCTCCAGCCGGTAACGGTACTCCTCCTCCGGCAGGATGTTCGGGTTGCAGAAAAACAGCGTGATCTCGGCACATTCTGCCAGACGTTCCAGCACCGCGCTCGAACAGGGCGCACAGCAGGCGTGGAGCAGGATGTGCGGCGGCTTGTCCGCTTTTTGCAGGATCTGCTCCATTTCACGCTGAAAATTACGCTTTTCCATTAGTGTACGATCTCCGGATTCCACTCCATTGTGGGAGCTGTCGGATCAATGACACCGCTGGACGGATCGGTCTCGGCAATGGCAAGATAATTCTTGATGCCGCCCGCAATTGCCGCTGCGGTCGCATCCTGATTGTCCAGAATCCACTGGGACAGTGCAGGAATATCATGGAACTCGACCTCCAGCAGACAGCACGCGCTGACATTGTTGGCGATCTCGTAGAGGTCACGCTGTGTCTCGTCCTTCATGCCGCGGTCCTCCGTAGGAGTCAGATCCGCTACATTCGTATAGATGCACTCGGCAAGCTTCTTGCTGCCGCTGACATTGGAATTGTAGAAAATTTCCGTGCCCTCACCATTGCCGGACTCACCGCCGGAATTGGTATGCAGAGCGACATATGCACCGCACCGCAGCTCGTTGCCCATATTGACCTTATCTCTGACAGTGTCATGATCGCCGCAGATGAACACAGTATAGCCGTCCGCCTCCAGCAGTGCCTTGACGCGCTGGGCAAGATCGATCATCGCTGCCGCTTCTGTGGTCGTATTATCGCAGGCATACAGGTTATCGTACTGTGTGGACGGGCTTAAATACACCGCCTTGGAATAATCAATGGGGGCTTCCGTCGTTGCAATGGTTTCCGCAATGGAATTGGTAACGGTCGGTTCTTTCTCGTCATCCCTGCCGCAGGCTCTGAATGCAGACACAATGAGGATGATCAGCACGACCAGAGCTGCAAGCACGCTCAGCAGTCTGTCCCATCTGGCACGGGCATACAGATCCACCCAGTCAAACTTCTTCGGTTGATTCGCCATAATTCCTGTTCCTTCCTATTCGCAAAATATCTATATTCCCGTAATTACACATCTATAATTATACTATATAATCCGGCTTCTGTCAACGCTTTTTTCGCGCCGTTTCGCCGTTTTGTGCAAGATGCCTATTCCGTCCGATACAGAATGACGGTAAATTTCATGTTTCGACAATCCCGTTTCGTCGGGCAGGCTTCGGCATCAGAACAGGTTTGCAAACGGTCGGAAGGAAGAAGTGCCGGAATCATCCCCCACTGCATAGTACGGGCTTAATTTCAGTGTCGTTTCCTTCTTCATCTTCACAAACAGCATCGCTGTGTTTTTCGCATCCACAAGCGCGTCATGAATATTCTCATCAAACGCGATATCCGCAATGATCAGGGCTTCGGAAAGCTTGTAGACCTTCGGGGAATTCATCTTTTCCCCGAACTCCTGCTGGCAGTCCTCCCATGTGTCGAGAAAATCGCATAATTCCGGCGTATCGGCATATTTGTAATACGCCTCCTCCCCCAGCTGGTATTCATCGCTCTCACTCCACGACACGAAAACCGCACCCTGCGGCACCCATGCCATGAATGCTTCGAGTGCCTCCGGCAGAGCCGGTGCACCCTCCAGATCGGCATCGGAAATGCCCGTCAGCTTTCGTATGTAGTCATCCAGACCGCCGTACTGCGGTGCGACATAGGTTTTGAAGCTGTCGGCGATCTCCAGATTTTCATTGACAAGCACCGCGCCGATCTCAATGATCTCATTATGCAGAGGATAGTCCTCCGTTCGCTGATCGCGCAGTACGCGGCACATTTCCAGATCTACGATCACATATTGTTTGGTTTCCATCTTTGTTACCTCATATTGATTTGCAGACATCTGACCAAAACCTGATGATGCTGCATAACTTGAATAGAAAACAAGAACTGTCCCCGTTTCCCGCCCCTTCATTACTCCCTGTGCAGAAGCCGATAGACCTCGTTCTTCGTCAGTCCCGTTTCCTTTGCCGCAAGCTTTGCCGCTGCTGACGCGGACATGCCCTGTGCAAGATACAGCTCCGCGATCTTCACGGCATCCTCCGCCGTGCACGCGCCCTCCTCCTGCACTGCGCCGTCAAGCACCAGCACGAACTCTCCGCGCGGAGCATGTTCGGCATAGTAGGCATCCGCATCCGCAAGGGACATGCGCAGTACCTCCTCGTGCACCTTCGTCAGCTCCCGACAAAAGGAAAGCATCCGGTCATCGCCGCAGACCTCGCGCAGGTCGGCGATCGTCCGGCAGAGCTTGTGCGGTGCTTCGTAGAGAATGGCAGTGCGCTGTTCCCGGCGGAGCTGTTCGAGCATCTCGCCGCGCGGCTTCTTGTCCACGGGCAGGAAGCCATAGAACGTAAACTGCGCCGTACTGCCGCCGCTGACGGAAAGCGCAGTGACGACCGCACTCGGACCGGGAACTGCCTGCACGGAAATGCCGCGTTCCCGACAGAGCCGCACCAGCTCCTCGCCCGGATCGGAAATACAGGGCATTCCGGCATCGGTGACGATGGCGCAGTTCTCCCCTGCCGCGATGCGGTCGGCGATCTGTACAGCAACAGTCGCGCCGCTGTGGTCGTGGTAGCTGACGAGGGGCGTTTTCAGCTCAAAATGCGTCAGGAGCTTGCGCGTCACGCGCGTATCCTCGGCGGCGATGAAATCGACCTCCTCCAGAATGCGGAGCTGTCGGAGGGTGATGTCCTCCAGATTGCCGATGGGTGTGCCGGTGACATATAAAATTCCACTCATTTTGCATCCTCCTGTTCTGCCTGTGCGCGATTGACATAGAGCGATTCCGCTTCGGGTGTCAGCGTGCCGTTTTCGTACATGAGAAAGGGCTTTTCCATCTGCAAAAAGGGCTTCGCGCCCTTCTTGCCCTCCAGCAGGAAGAGCCACGGCATGTCCTTTGCTGTTTTCTGAACGAATTGCAAGCGTTTCGGTTCAAGTCCTGCGCCGCGCATGGCGCAGATATAATCCGGCAGTCGTTCCGGTCTGCCGCAGACGCAGAGTCTGCCGCCAAAATTGAGGAGCTTTGCCGCCGATGCACAGACATCCTCCGGCGCACAATGGACAAGATGACGGGCAATGCGCTGTGCCTCCAGCTCGCATTCATAGCCGCTTCCGCAGGGCTGGTAGGGGGGATTGCAGATAACAAGGTCGGTCTGTCCGATGGGGGCATCCTCCCAGAGATCCTTTAAATCCGCAAGGACGGGGGTAATACCGGAAACGCCGCTGTCGGCGATACCCTGTGTGGTCTGTGCGATTGCCTGCGCCTGAATATCAAGCGCGTAAACCTGCTTCGGGGGGCGGTATTTCTGCATGAGCAGGGGAATGATGCCGCAGCCCGTGCCGAATTCACAGACGGTATCCTTGGCGCGGTAGCGTGAAAAATGGGTGAGCAGGAACGCATCCGTACCGAACCGGTGCTCCTCGGATGTATGGACGATGATGCCGCCGCCGATGGGTTCGGCTTTCGTGGGAATGGACATGGATGCTTCCTCCTTTTTGGGTGATATACTTATTATAGCACGGAAAGCGTGGGGATGTCAACCGGTGCGTTTTTTCGAAACGAAAGCACCGCCGCACAGATATTGTGCAGCGGTGCTGTATTATGTGTGTTTCTTTTGGGATGGGCAAGCTTGATGCTCCGGATCATACCACAGAACATGAAAAAATCTGCCCTCGCGTATGCCCAGAATCCGCAGTTTGTTTTGCAGTGCAAAGGAAAAGATAGAATCCGTAGCTTCTTCAAGATGTTTTGCCCGAATTCTCTCTACAGCCTTTAACGAGAGTGATTCGACATCAATTTCATGGTGTTTCGATTTGCCGCCATCATGCGTCTGTCTCTTTATTTCAGCCCATGTCATGCTGGAATAGGCAATCATTTTTTCCATCACCTCTTTGTGATGAAAATCTTCACGATTCACATCAAATGCAAATTCGCCTGCCATATCAAGATTATCGAACAGCCAAACGATCTTTTCCGAATCGGAACTCCCCTGTATCTGCCGGACTGTTTTCTTTCCGTTTTGCCCGCTGTGATTTTGTTTTGTGGTCTTTTTTCCCATAATTACAAGCTTCCGTAATAGTCTCCCATAGATGCCTTGCTGATCACTGTCTGACATCTTGCACCCTCGGACAGTGAGCCCCTCGCGATTTTCCACGGTGCTTCGTTGTGTGTCAGCTCACGAAGCGCGTAGGGCTGCATATCCCCATAATCATTCAGAACAACATTGATCGTATCTCTTTCATCCTCAGTCAGTTGTTCACTGTCACCCTTTTTTAAATCATCCGCAGATACGGAAAATTTACCACGATGTTCGCGGAACAGATCAGGGCAGACAGGTCCATTTGACCATGCCTGAAATTCCTCGTCAAAAAGAGGCTGGGCAGTCCAGGCAAGTGCCCATGCCTGCGCATAATAGCAAAGCTTCTGCAATTTCCAGGTACTCAGACTCCCTTTGGATTCCAGAATATACTTTGCCACATCAAATACATCTGCCATTTCTCATCCCTCCTTCTAATTACTATTCTACACTATATTCTACCTGTTTTCAATCGGTACAATCACCAAATTTAAAAGAGACTTTTGTAGAAACTAACTAAACGCCTCCACTGTCCGAAATTTCTGCTGCTGCAATCCATTCCCCCAAAAATGCAAACCATTCCAAACCCCTTGCAATTCCTGACGTGCTGTGTTATGATATACTTGTCATGACAGCAATCTACAGGAAAGGCGGGAGAATATGGACATCAAACTCAGCGTTTCGGAGGAGCACTACGCACAGCTCGAACAGCTCCTCATTTCGCTCGGCTTCACGATCAGCGACGATGCGGATTTCATTTTGCAGGAACGCGCAAGGGGGATCTCCTTTCTCAATGCAAGGCGCGGCGGCGAGGTCTGCCGCATCCGGACGGAGGAGATCGTATGCATTGAAAGCTTCGGAAAAGCGGTCGTGCTCCGCACGATGGACGGAGAATACGAGATCTCCGAACGGCTCAAGGAGCTGGAAGCTCTGCTTGATGCGGACAAATTCATGCGCATCAGCAATTCGGTCATCATCGCAAAAAACAGCGTGACAAAGATCAAGCCGACATTCAGCACGAAATTCATTCTCACACTGAAAAACGGCGTATCGGTCGATGTGACACGGAGCTATTATTATAAGTTCCGTGAAGCCTATGGTATTTAAGGAGGTATTTGTATGGCAAACGTGCTTGCAGTGATCGTTATTTTTCTGGGCGTGCTGCTCTTTATCGGCGGCGGAACGCTCATCTATTACGGCATTTACCGCCACAACATCAACAAACGGCTTGAACAGGGCATTACACACAAAAAGGGACTGATGTCGCCCTGGTGGATGCCAGTCATTCTGCTGGCAGCATCGGTGTTTCTGAGTATGCCCATTCTGGCGATTGTCATTTTCAGCGCAGTCAGCTACGGGGTGGTTACAGATGTGGAACATGTGGAGGTTTCTGTATCCATGGAGACCGGCTTTTACACCGCAGAAGAAATGGAAGAAGGATTCCTGAGTGTCTACTCCATGGAAGAAAACGCAGGCTATACCAAAAACACGCAGACTGTCGGTGAAATGGAGTTCACCTGCTTTGCGGCAGAGGATCTGTTTGAATCGTACCATCCGCATTATCTGGTGTATTCCGATATAACCGGAACACTTCCGGAAGACGCCGTTTTCTTGTTCGAAGGCACACTCTGTCAGGACGAAAGTCCGGTCGAGGGATACAGCAACATTGCCTATGCGGACGAAATGCCCATCTGCATCATCAGCGGTATGCAGGAGGATGCAGAGGTATCCGATTATATGCTGCACCTGAACTGCACCGCATTTGATTCCGCAGCAGTCTCTGCTGTACAGGAGTATGTCAACGGCGAGGGAGAATTTCCGGACGAATCCGTCATCGTTCATTATGAAGTTGATTTTGATCTCAATCCGTGAAGAACTACTGTATCATGCTGAATAGAGAGGAGTACCCCATGAAACAAAACAACATTCCCCTCAAGCCCCTGCTCCTGTCCTTTGCGGTGCTGTACGGCATCTGGGCGGTGTGGGAGCTGTGGCTGAATCCCCTGATGACATCACATCTCAGCAATCCGTGGCTCTCCAATCTGCTGGGGGATGGCATTGTGAAGAATCTCGTCTGGACGCTGCCGGCGTTCTGGCTGATGGGGCGATATGAGCCGCACCTGTACGTTCCGCGCAAAGAGCTGCTCACGGCAAAGGTGAACTGGCTGAAATGGCTGCCGTGGATGGTGGGGTTTGTGGTCTTTGCGATCCTTTGCACACCGGCAGAGGACGGGCGCATCGGAATTGCGGCAGATTTCCACCCCTCTGATTTTGTCTGGCTTGCGGTAGTGGGCATCACGGAGGAATCCTTCGCCCGCGGCTGGCTGCTCAATGCCACACTGCGGGAGGACAACAAGTGGAAAGCCATTTTCCTTAACGCACTGGCATTTCTGGCGATCCACTTCCCCATCTGGATCCACAAAGGGATCTTTGTGACGGCGTTCACGAGCTTTGGATTTGTGACCATCCTTCTGCTGAGCATCCTTTTCAGCTGGAGCTTTGTCAAAACACGGAGCATCGCCGTGCCGGTGGTACTGCATGTGGTGTATGATCTGGCAGTGACGGTGATCGGGTAGAAGAAAAACCAGCCTTGCGGGGCTGGTTTTTTGTTATGCGGTGGGTTGTATATGATTTTTCATGTACGCTTCAAACTGGCTGGGAGTGTATGTGTGAACGTCTTTGAGGAGGTAGCCTTTGAAGCGGCGGAGACCGAAGCGAATGAATTCATTTTTGGATGTTCGATTTAAAGCTCCATGAAT
Source organism: uncultured Ruminococcus sp. (assembly GCA_937901485.1). Classification (GTDB taxonomy): domain Bacteria; phylum Bacillota; class Clostridia; order Oscillospirales; family Ruminococcaceae; genus UBA3855. The sequence goes on along the minus strand of CALGTT010000007.1, from coordinate 10,944 downwards.
TTTATCAACTGACCTTTCTATACAAACTTCATTTTCAGTCGGAGGATCATTAACAATATTGTACACAAGGATGTATTCCATGTTTTCACGGGCAAAAGATACCTTTTCATCCTGTATATCCAGAAAGATTAGAATACTTTCCTGAATTTTTTCACGGAGTTCTGCAATCGTTTCGTCATTTATCCGTCGTTCAATCGTATCACCTTTTTTTCGTTCATATACCAGCTTTCCGTTTTTAAACTCTACAAAAACATATGCAGAACCATCTCTTGAGCATAACAGGGCATCATTAGAATGGGCAGTTGCAATCAGCTTTTTTTCTGCACAATATTTCTTAGTAACTGCATCGAAATCAACAACCCCCAAGCTGCCATAATCAAACTCTCCCGGGCAGGAGTCTGTCATATATATCTTGTTGGCTTTGTCATAGGAAGCTTTTCTCATGGTGATACTGTACTTTTCATCAGTAAGTGTTATCATCCTCCGTACCTCACATCTTCCAATGTTTGGAACGGATCTGCAAGCTTTTTGTAAATCTCCTCAGTACAATCCGTCACATCCCTGATCACCGAACCATCCTCCGTATTTTCAGACAGATAGTACCTGCATTTCTCCTCAATGCCATGCTTTTTGGAATAGACCTCGATCGCCTCCAGAAAATAAGGGCTGTGGGTGTTGAGCAAGATGTGCATGTCAAACTCCTTTTGCAGGAGTACAATAATTTCCGCAAACACAAGCTGCCATTTCGGATGCACATGAATTTCGGGTTCGTCGAGAATGAGGGTGCTGTTGAAGCCGAGCACGCCGTTTTCAATCAGCCGCTTGATGATGGCAAACATCTTGATGCCGGTGGAGACGTTTTTCATGGAGAGAGGGGAGGAATTATCAGAGATTTGGTAAAGCAGTTCCCTGCCCTCCTGCAGGATTTTTCCGCCGCAAACACGGTTCACATGTTCCAGAATGTGTTTCATTTTCTCATCATAAATGACTGCATCAACTGTGTTTTGCTCCATTTTTTCTTCTAATTTCTGAATCAAATGCGCTCTATGCCGATACACATTGTTAGCTCTTAAATTTTCAATGACCGTGGGATCATCAATATAGAGTGTTTCTGTGTTCAGATACAATGGATTTTCAATTGAACGTACAGCCTGTTCTTTCAGAAATATATTTGCTGTGTGATTTTGGATTGTCAGCGAAATAGAACTATCCTCAGTGGTCTGTCTGCAAAACTGTCTTTCAAATTCTCCAATTAAACTGTTAAGAATTACTTGTGAATATAAAACCTGATTCGGAACAGAAAGCTGCAATGAAATATGCTTTGCTGTTTGTGCAATTGTTTCCGCAGATGAATCTGGAAACCAATCAACAATCTCACTTTCCAATGAAGCAGAGTCCGCTTGGTATTTCTCTGAGTTTTCTAAGATTTTCTCAACCAACAGGCTGTAATCACGTTTTATATAGGCTTTAACATCTGAATGCAGCAGATTCACATCCAATTTTCGTAAAACATGATAAATGCTTGCTTCTCTCGCTCTTGCAATCCTATTCTCCACATCATAAAACCCATTAAACACACTGAACAGCACTTTCCCCACCGTGCTTTTGCCCGTGTCGTTCTCACCGCCGATGACGGTAATGCCTTTCAGCTCCACATCGGCTTCTGCCAGTTTGCCGATATTCTTCAGTTGCAGACGCATTGCAAGCCCTCCTTTTTCAAATTAGATTTCGCTGTTCAATTACTATTATTATACCACATACATTTGTCCTTTGCAAGGAAAATTCTGCATTTCTACGCTTTTTTCGCATCCCTCATACAATAAATCACTTCCTGCATCAGCAATGCCGGCTGCTGATTCGGGAGGAGCTTCACGCCGATGAAGGGCTTCTCCATGCAGGAGAACAGAATGCGTCTGCCGTATTTCTGGGAAAGTGCCGCGATCTGTTCCGGTTCGGGAGCTTCAATATAGAATTGCAGGCTGCCCGAACGCTGGGTGATCTCCGTGATGCCCATATTCGCCGCTGTATTGCGCAGCATCGACACTGTGATCAGTCCCATGATCGCCTTGGGCGGCTCGCCGTAGCGGTCGCACAGCTCATCCGCCAGCTCCCACTTGTCATCTTCATCACGCACAGTCGCGATCTTCCGGTACATGTCGATCCTTGACGCGGTGCTCTCGATATATTCCTCCGGAATATACGCTTCGATCTGGATGTCCACCGTACACGCCGCCGCACGCTTTACCTTTTCGCCCTTGACCTCGGCAATGGCATCATTGAGCATCTGCATGTACATGTCATAACCGACTGTTTCCATGTGCCCGTGCTGTCTGCCGCCGAGGATGCTGCCCGCGCCGCGGATCTCCAGATCACGCATGGCAATGCGGAAGCCGCTGCCGAACTGCGTGAATTCGCGCATCGCCTCCAGACGCTTGGAGGCGACCTCCGTCAGCACCTTGTCGCGCTTGAACATGAAATACGCGTAGGCACGGCGGTTGGAACGTCCCACTCTGCCGCGCAGCTGATAGAGCTGGCTGAGTCCCAGACGGTCGGCATCCTCGATGATGAGGGTGTTGGCATTTGCCACGTCCACGCCCGTTTCAATGATGGTCGTGCAGACGAGGATATCCGCCTCCCCGTCCACGACCTGCCGCCAGATCTCGGACATTTCGTCCTCGGTGAGCTTGCCGTGCGCCACGGCAATACGCGCATCGGGGAACATCTGCTGGAGCTTGGAGGCACAGTGGATGATCGTGTCCACGCGGTTGTGCAGATAATACACCTGACCGCCGCGCTTCAGCTCGCGTGCAATCGCCTGCATGACCGTGCCCTCCTGATATTCGGTGACATAGGTCTGCACGGGGTAGCGGTCCTGCGGCGGATCGGCAAGCACGGACATATCACGGATGCCGGAAAGTGCCATATTCAGCGTTCTGGGGATGGGCGTTGCAGAGAGCGTCAGCACATCAATGCCGGCAAACATCTCCTTGAAGCGTTCCTTGTGCGCCACGCCGAACCGCTGTTCCTCGTCGATGATGGCGAGTCCCAGCGCGTGGAATTCCACATCCTTCTGCACGATCCTGTGCGTGCCGATGATGATGTCGATCTTGCCCTTTTTGAGATCTTCGAGGATCTTCTTCTGCTCCTTTGCCGTGCGGAATCGGGAGAGCATTTCAATGCGCACGGGCATCCGGTCGAAGCGGCGCAGTGCCGTGCGGTAATGCTGGAGCGCGAGGACGGTCGTGGGCGTGAGGATGGCGCACTGGCGGTTGCTCAGGACGCATTTCATCGCGGCGCGGAATGCGACCTCGGTCTTGCCGAAACCCACATCGCCGCAGAGCAGTCTGTCCATCGGGCGCGGACGCTCCATGTCGGACTTGATCTCCTGCACGCTCTGTATCTGGTCATCCGTTTCGGCATAGGGGAAGCGTTCCTCGAATTCGTGCTGGATCTCGTCATCCGGATAGAACGCATAGCCCTCGCTCTTTTCGCGCTTGGCATAGAGCTTCATCAGCTCCTCCGCCATATCGCGCACTGCTTTCCGGACATTATTGCAGGTCTTCTGCCACTGCGGAGAGGACAGGCGGTTGAGCTTCACGGCATTGTCATCCTGTGCGCCGATGTACTTCGACACGAGGTCGAGCTGTGTGACGGGCACATAGAGCTTTTCCGTGCCGGCATACTGGATGGTGATATAGTCCTTGGCAATGCCCTCCATCTCGATTTTGTTGATGCCGAGGAATCGTCCGACACCGTGCATGGCATGGACGACCAGATCCCCCGGATGCAGGTCGGCAAGCGTGCGGATCTCCATGCCTGCCTTATGCTTTGGCTTTTTGCGCTTGGCTGCGTGCATTTTCGTCTGCACGATGAGGGCGGTCTTATTGTCGGGATAGGCAAAGCCCGCGCTGATCTGCCTTGCAGTCAGGAGCACCGCACCGGGCGGACAGAGGTCATCCTCCTGCGCGATGGCACAGCGAATGCCGGATTCCTGCAAGTCCTTGCAGAGGATGGGCAGCGTCTTTTCACTGCCGGCGGCAAGGACGACGCGGTAGCCCTGCGCGGTGTATTCCTGCAGATCTTCGAGCAGCAGACGGATCTCACCGCCCCATGTAGCAGTCTGCTGTGCCTCGATGCTGATGATCTTCCGGAACGGCACGCGCTCCGTGCCCTGTAAAAACTGGCTGAGGTAGGCGCAGTGGCGTTTTTCGAAAATCGCCTGCAAATCGGCAAATTCCAGCACATCCCCATCGAGTCCGCGGCAGAGCACGCCGTCCTCAAAGAGGATCTCCAGATCCTCGCGGTGCTGGGACTGGAGTGCCTGTGCGTGCTTGACGATATCCGCATACTCACACAGGAGCACCGTCCCCCCCACATAATCGGCAAGCGTTGTGCGCGGATAGAGCAGGGAATAGTATTTGTCGATGTTGGCAAGCGCAAGTCCTGCTTCGAGCCGCTGGACATCATGTGCAAGCCCGTCGCGGATCTGCTGGGTACGTTTTCCGCGCACCTTAGCGGAAAATGCGTCGATCTTTTCGATCAGCTCCTCCGGCGCATACAGAAGCTCCGAGGCTGGGGAGATCATGACCTCGGATACTTCCTCGGTACGACGCTGTGTTTCCACATCGAATTCCGTGATGAAATCAATATCATCGCCCCACATTTCCATACGCACGGGGGCGGTACGCTGGACGGGGAAGATATCCACGATCGAGCCGCGGATGGCAAATTGCCCCTTGCCTTCGACATTTTCGCATCTGCTATAGCCGCTGGCAATGAGCTTTTCGGTCAGCTCCTGCAAATCGACCGAACCGCCGGAGCTGAGTGTGATGTGGGCATTTTTCAGGACATCCGGCGGAATGGTGGGCTGCATGAGAGCCTCGACACCGGCGGCGGCAATGCGCACTTCACCGCGGCAGAGGGCAGAGAGGACATGCAGACGCTCGTGCTCATACTCTGCGGACTTGCTTTCGGCGGCGGTAAAGAGCAGTTCTTTGGAGGGGTAATGCAGTGCGAGCTGCTCCCCTGCCATGGCATTGATATCGGCACAGAGCTTGATGGCATCGGCTTCACTGCCAGTGAGGAGCAGGACGGGCTGTTCCTGTGCACGGGCAACTGTGAGGGCGAGCTGTGCTTTATGGACAGCAGAAATGCCCGTCACGCAGACGGGTACTTCGTTTTCAGAAAAGGCATTGCAGAGTTGTTTCCAGTCCTGCAATTCGGAAAATGTTTCAGCAAAGAAATTCATAGCAATATCCTTTACGCGTTGTGCTTATTCATCGCGGCATCGGTCTTTCCCTGCACCATCAGCTCCAGACATTCGCAGGCATGTTTGCAGGCTTCCTCCATCAGCGGCATTTCTTCCTTGCGGAATTTGCTGAGCACCCAGTCGGCAAGGTTATAGTCCTTATGGGGCTTTTTGCCCACGCCGACCTTGATTCTGGCGAAATCCTGCGAGCCGGTCAGGGCGATAATGCTCTTGATGCCGTTATGTCCGCCGTCGCTTCCCTTTCTGCGGATGCGGAGCTTGCCGACATCGAGGGAAATGTCATCATAGACCACGATCACATGGTCGATATCGAGTTTATAGAACTGCATGGCAGCTTCGACCGCTTCGCCGCTGTTGTTCATGTAGGTGTTCGGCTTCATCAGCAGGCATTTCTTGCCGCCGAGCATCACATCACCGCAGTACGCCTTGAATTTCATGCGCGTCACATCGGCATTATTCGCTTTCGCAAGCGTGTCGATCGTCATAAATCCGGCGTTGTGCCGTGTGTTTTCGTAGGTCATGCCCGGATTTCCCAAGCCCACGATCAGCCATTCCGGCTTTCCTCCAGCCTGCGCATTGTTCGCAGAAAGCTGTGCAAAAATGTCCATGATTCCCATGTATTCGTTCTCCTTTCATTCGCCGCAGGGGGGGCTCCGCCCCCAGACTTACAGTCCCGTCCCTTTTGTCCTTACGGACATTTCCCCACCCCGTGGGGAATCACCCCCGCCAAAGGGATGTGATCCCTTTGGAATCCCGAGCCGTTTTCAATTTGCCCCCAAGGGGACAAATTGAAAACGCTAAGTCCAAAAACATCATATTCTTGGGCAGGAGATGCAGTGACAGCAGCGCACCGCTGCGCAAACGACAGTAGACGATACACGGAAATCACGCCATGCATCGCCCATCTCTTTTTTCACTTCGGTTTCTATTATAGCATAGTTTCCGGCTTTTTGCAAGAAAATTTTTTCGACAAAAGCCCCCTCCGGTATCGGAGGGGGCATCGTGATGCGATTGTCCGCTTATTCAGCCTTCGGCTCAGTCGGATCTGTAGCCGGTACGGTTTCGGGATTTGCAGCTGTTGTTACTTCAGGTACAGTTGTCGTAGCCTCTGTCGGCAGAATTGTCGGCTCAGGCGTGTCGGTGGTTGCCTTCAGCATCTTAGCCTTGAGGATCGCAAGGTCGAATGCATTGACTGCACCGTCGCCGTCAGCGTCCATTGCCTTGAGCTGTGTTGCGTTCATAGTCTCAGTGCCCATGAGGTATCTCTGGAGATAAATGATGTCCGTCACATTGATCTGACCGTCGAGGTCAACGTCGCCAACCGCCGGATTTTCTGCTGTACCGATGGTCATATCCTCGGTCGTCGGAGCAGGCGTTGTCTCGGTCGGAGCTGCAGTGGTTTCCTCAGTCGGAGCAGTGGTTTCAGTGGGCTGAACATCGCCGCTTGCATGTCTGACACCGTAGGTCTTGCAGTAGTCCTTGACAACTGCGGAATCACCGGAGAGCACGATATCGGGGTCAACATCCGGCTCAGCACCATCGAGGTAGCCGACGCTGTATTCTTCCAGCGTTGTTACTGTATCCGGAATTGCGATCTCTGTCACATTATCCAGTGCAGTCAGAGCAAACTTGTCGATCTTGGTTACAGTTTCCGGAATGGTGATGTTTTCCATAGATCTGCAGCGGTAGAGCATGTGGTTGCTGAATGCGGTCAGACCCTTCGGGAGCTGGAGGTCAGTCAGGCTCTCACAGCCTGCCATTGCCCAGATGCCCATCTCAGCCATTTCATTTTCAAACTTGATGCTCTTGAGGTTGCTGCACTCATAGAATGCATACTCGTCAACGTTTGTGACATTCTTCGGAACAACGATGGATGTCAGCGCATCGCACTCATAGAATGCATTCGCACCGATGCTCGTTACGCTGTCCGGAATCACCAGATTATCCAGGGATGTGCACTTTGCAAATGTATACTTGCTGATGGACTGCAGACCTTCCGGAAGTGCCAGCTCCTTCAGGCTGGAGCAGCCATAGAATGCATTGGCACGGATGGAGGTCACAGCTGCGGGGATCTTGATGTCGGTCAGGCTGGAGCAGTTTACAAATGCGCTGTCGCGGATCTCTGTTACAGTCTCCGGAATGTCAACCTTTACCAGCTTGGTGCAGCCTGTGAATACATTCAGATTGATGCGTGTGCAGCCAGCCGGCAGCTTCACGCTCTTGAGATTTTCGCAGTAAGAGAAGCAGTCGCTCTCTACTCTTGTTACGGTATCGGGAATTACAACATCCTCCAGACCGGAGTAAATGAATGCAGCAACACGCAGATTCTTCAGGGACTCAGGGAAATTAACAGTCTTGAGGCCCTTGCACATGTACATTGCATAGCCGCCCAGTGTTTCCAGACCTTCTGCCATGTTCAGTGTTTCCAGAGAACTGCAGTTTGCGAACATATACTCACCCATAACGGTAACAGAACCGGGGATCGTGATCTCCTTCAGGGAGCTGCAGTAACCGAATACCTGTGCATCCATCTTGAACAGGGTATCCGGCAGGGTGATGTCCGTCAGAGAAGAACAGTTTACGAATGCGCACTCACTCATGATCTCCACGCTCTCCATACCAACGACCTGTTCCAGAGCAGTACAGTTACAGAACGCATACGGGCCGATCTTGGTTACAGTATCCGGAATGGTAACCTTCTTGAGCTTGGTGCACTCCTGGAAAGCTTCACCGTAAATGATCTTGACCGGCCATTCACCGATCTTTTCCGGAATTACGATCTCCTCCACTGCGGGGTTGCAGTCTACGATCTGCAGATAGCCCATCTGTACGAACTCAAACAGCAGGTCGCCGTAAACGTACTGCTCCTTGATCCACAGATCTTCCAGATCGTACTCGCCCTCCGGATAGAGGTTCTTGTAGCCAAGACCGGAATACCACGGCTTCTCCGCAGCGGATACACTCATCGGAACGGAAATGCCGATCTGCTGTACTGCCGGAGCAGCAGCGGTAAAGACGATTGCTGCAGCGAATACACCGGCGATTACTTTCTTCATAACATGTTTCATAACTATCATACCTTCCTCTCCAATTCTACCCTCTCGGGAGCTGTTTTCACAGTTCCCATAGAATTGATTTGTATTTTTTCACGATATTCTTCCGCCCTCTTGCAGAAGTTATATGCAATTTCATTATACTCCACTTTACCTGCATTTGTCAAGTACTTTAGTGAAAAAAATTGTAAAAAAATATCCGCTGCATTCACAGCGGATACAAAATTCAGCATTCTTTTGCTTTGCAGTGTCAGAATAATTTGTCGGTCACACGATCTCAAACAGTCCCTGTATAATATAATAGAATTCCGGCATTCCTCTCCACAGGGAAAGCTCCTCGCCGAGTGAGAGAAGCAGGGCAGTCAGAAAGACGGGGGCTTGCAAAAACAGGAGGAATGTGCCTTTGCGCACTGCGGGGCTTTTCCGGCGGCGGTGCTGTGCGTCGAGGAGCACAAACACGCTGAACACTGCGAGCACCGGCAGGATATCGCAGAGATAGCGCGTATTATAGCCGCCCATGCAGTAATCGAGGAACGCGATGAGCACCGGCAGGACAAAGGCAGTGATGCACACGGCACGCTGTCCGGACTTGCCGGACATCTTCGCCGGCAGCAGGAAAGCCGCCGGAATGCAGAGGTACATGAACGCGCCGAAGCCGTCTGCCAGATAGACATAATGCCCGTTCTGTGCAAAAATCGGCGTATGCTGGGTAATGTACGGGAACGTGCCGCCAAGCTGCACGGGATTGAGGAAATAATAGACCAACGCCGCGGGAAGCTCACGGAGAGAAATGCGGTTGGCGGCAATATTGCTGACGGTGAGCTGGTAGGTGCTGCCGAAATCCAGCGGTGAGCCGAACCGTGCGGCATTGTATGCCATCGTGACAGCCGCGCCGATGACCAGCGGCACGGCAAAGCTTGCCGCAGCTCCGACCTTACAGCGCACATGCAGGTCCTTGCGGCGGATGAACGACCAGAACGGCGGTACAAGAAGCAGTGCATAGAGCGCGATCAGCGGACGGCTGAGCACGGCGGCGGCAATGGCAGTGCCGCATCCGGCCAGCAGCAGACAGCGCGAACGCTGTGTATCTGCCATGACCGCCTCCAGACCGAGCCAGAGGAACAGGCAGAGAAAGCAGATGCCTGCGGCAATGGCGACATAGTAGCGGTCGGCATAATTGGCGCAGAGGAACAGCCCCGACGCGGACGCTGCCGCTGCAATGCCGCAGAGCAGGAGCAGGAGGTTCACGCGGCGGCAATATCTGCGGAGAAGAGCCAGCAGGAACAGAACGAGGAACACCATACCGGCGGCAGAGAAAATGACAGCGGCAAGGGCAGGTGTCGGAAGCTTTCCGGTGCACAGCCAGAGGGGGTAATAGAGAAACACCACGGGCGCAATGCCGAAATAGCTGTAATACTTTCCATTATAGAACGCCTTGTCCCATTCGGCATCCGCGCCGGCTTTTTGCCTTGCACTCCGATCATAGGGATTTTCCAGCTCCGCCAGCACGGGATCGACCTCTGTCTCCAGATGGAGCTGTCCGCGCTGCCACGCGTCAAAGGTCTGGGCGTAGTGGTCATAGGAATCAGCACCTGCGGCAGGATCATAGGGGACAAGCTGCGCCTCCCAAAGGGGCGCGGTACTGAGCAGGGCGAACAGACAGACGATCAGCATTGCGGCGATCGCTTCCCGGTGGAGCAGATTGCGGCGGTCATAACAGATGCGATGCCACCTGAAAATCCGCACGGCAGCAAGCAGGCAGAGGATGCCGGCAAGCAGGAGCACGCGCAGCAGGGAAAAGCGGTAGGGTCTGACATTGGTCACGGTCATGCCGGAGAACAGCACGGGTGCGTCATCCTTCACCTTGCTGAATTGGAACTCCACCTCATGGAGCGTGCCGTAGGGGGAAACGGCAAAGCGCACGGAATCCCGCGAGGGATTCACCCAGCATTCGCCGATCTTCTGCGGATCGAGCGAGAAATTTTCATCCGTCATGCGGCAGGCGATCTGATAGAACACATCCTCACTTTCCACCGCGAGCACAACATGGCGGACATCGCACAGCTCCAGCGGCACGGTGATCTTCGTGTTTCCGCTGATGCAGATCCCGATATCCGTATGCTCCGCTTTGCCATTCATCCCTGCCTCTGTAAGGGGGACGCTTCGGGATGTGGGATGTGTGCTGTAACAGCCTGCGCTGAACACGGTGAATTCAAGCAGCAGGGCAAGGCAGATGCATTTCACGGCAGTGCGCAGAAAGCGGCGCAGACGCACAGTACTTTCTGCCGTTTGCAGAACGAGCACGGAGCTGCCGAGGAGGAGTGCTGCAAAGGAAAAAAGCGGAATTTCCGGCTCTGTGCAGAGGGTAAAGCGGCATAATGCCAGATGGAATGCATATAGTAGAATCAGTTCTGCAAACAGGAGAATGCCGCCCTTCGGGAGCAGGCGGCGGTCACTGCGGCGCAGAAACACGAGCAGTACATTTCCGGCAGTGACGAGGAGCAGGGCAAGGAGCAGCGGCATCATGATGCATCACCTAAGATCTTCGGGGCTTCTGCCTGTTCGCGGCGGCGTTTTTCGTCACGCTTCTGTCGGCGGTACACGCGTGCGTCATATGTAAAC
>CALGTT010000006.1 GCA_937901485.1 uncultured Ruminococcus sp. | reverse complement strand
CGTCCCCGAACCCCTTTTGCGGAGCTATCGCTCCGCGTTTGATTTTAAGTTTTTCGACAGACTGCGGTATGTTTTTTACATACCTATTTATATTATAGCAGATTTTTTTTCGTTTGGCAACAGGTTTTTTGCAGGGAATTTTCCCTCGCCGCAATCATCATTTTTCACACTGCACTTTTTCCAGTTGTTATCATATGATTATCACATTGGAGAGTATAATTAATATTGTAGAGAACAAGCGTGTACCGCAAGGTGCACATGCAATATGAGAAGAAAGGATGAATCGTATGTTCGATCAGAATGAAAATAAAAACACCCATGACGAATACAATGCATATTATCAGAGTGAGGACGGCAGCCACAGCACTGCAAGCTATGTGAATTATTATTCCGATCCGAATGAAACACCCAAGAAAAAGGGAAACGGAGGAAAAAACTTCCTCAAAGCCGTTGCAGCCATCGCTGCAATCGCCATTGTTTCCGTGTCCTCCATCGAGCTGTATAAAATGTTCGGAGTAAAGGATGATACATGGAAAGCCGAAAATACCGATTCCAGCGTTTCTGAAGAATCCCGCGCACCGGAAAACGAGGATGCACAGACACCTGCTGACAAACCGTCCGGCAATGCCGGCGCAAGCTGGATGAGTATGGCTGCTCCCGCGGATGCACTGAGCATTCCGGATATCGTGGATAAGGCGTACCCCTCCGTTGTCGGTGTCAGCGCACTCTTTGAGTATACCGAAAAGTTCAGCTGGGGCTTCTACCAGTATGAAGGCGACAAGCAGCAGATCCCCGGCACAGGTACGGGCATCGTCATGAACGAGGAAGGCTACATCATTACCAACGCCCACTGCGTCTATGATTCCCAGAACGGCTGCGGCAAGGCAATCAGCGTCAGCGTTGTCATGGGCGATGAGGATGCCACCGAATACGATGCCGAGATCGTCGGCTATGACCTCGAAACCGACCTTGCCGTCCTCAAGATCGAGGCAGAGAACCTCGTTCCGGCAGAGTTCGGCGACAGCGATACCCTGCGCGTCGGCGAACTGGTCGTTGCCATCGGCAACCCCCTTGGCTTTGAGCTGTTCGGCACTACAAGCTGCGGCATCGTTTCCGCGCTGAACCGTGAAGTCACCATCGGCGAAAAGGAAATGACACTCATCCAGACCGATACTGCCATCAATCAGGGCAACTCCGGCGGCCCGCTGCTCAACAGCTATGGTCAGGTCATCGGCATCAATTCCGCGAAGATCTCTGCAGGCTATGCCTCCGGCGCATCCATCGAAGGTCTGGCGTTTGCCATTCCGATCACCGATGCCAGCGAGATCATTGATGACCTCATCAACTACGGCTATGTGGTCGGCAGACCGCAGATCGGCATCACCTCCACCGTTGTGGACGAGGAAATGGCACAGCGTCTGAATATGCCGCAGGGCGTGTATGTCTACTCCGTGACTCCCGGCAGTGCCGCTGAAAAGGCAGGCATCCGTCAGGGCGATATCATCACCGGCATTCAGGGCGAAACTGTCAAGACCACCGATGAGCTGAATAAGATCAAGGATGAATACGATGCCGGCGACGAGATCACGCTGACTGTGGTGCGCTCCGGCGAAACACTGGAGCTGACACTCACTCTGCAGGAGATCAAGCCGACAGAATAAGTTTCCCTTGGTCAAAATGTACAAACCTTGATGAAAACAATCAGCCTGCGGGACTGCTGCGTGAAATATGCGGCAGTCCCTTGATTTGTCCGTTTCTGTCGCATTTGCCGGAAAAAATACTGCCGGCAGCGGCGGGAGAGTATAGAAGATAAAATGTTGAAATTGTGCACAATAGGCAAGTAAAACCCATAAAAACCCATAAAAACTATCTTTTTTGTGCAAATGCCATAAAAAAGAGGGGAATGTTCATGCAATATTTTAAAGAAAAAACGGCTTGTTGTCTTGACAATAAGAAAAAGATGTGATAAAATATATGATATAAAACGTTTTAGCGTCCTAAGTGTCGCTGGACGTTGGAGGAATACAAAAGAACGGTATTTTATGTGCAAGGCAGTTTGTATGTATCTTAAAACGACCGTTCCGGCGTAAAAGAAAACAATACAAAGAAGAGAGAGGTAATCGAACATGAAGAAGTCATTTCTGAAAAGAGCGATGGCTGCTGCAATTGCAGTACCGGTTGCTCTGACACAAACTCTGGTGTGCGCTACTGGCTTCGCTGCAGAAGACACTGCTGCGTCTGCTGATGCAATCACGCTGACCATTGATTCTCTCACAGCTGTAGAGGCTGACACAACCAAGAATGTTCCTGTAGAGGTTGAGAGAACAGAAACATCCCGTACTTACAAGCAGGAGTCCAGCTGGAACAAGGTTCTGTACGGCGCACTCGGTTCCATCGCTGCTTCCAATCCGACATTTGATCTGGATGCAGTAGCAATGGCAAACGTAATTGAGAGTGATGCATGGTATGCAGATCTGCTCAAGGATGCTCTGAAGAACGGCGGCACAGCAAAGGTTGACGTAACAACAAAGGACGTTACCGTAACTGCAAACATCGCATATGATTTCTCTAAGGACATCAAGGATGTTCTGGAGCAGAAGATCCCGGGCGCAGACCTGACAATTGATGTAGAGCCGATCACAGGCGTTGTTACCATCAAGGCTGACACTGAGAACCTGATCGACGACACAACTGTAAGCGGCATGGCTACCATCGTACTGGATGGCAAGAACATGGGCGCACAGGCTGCTCTGGATTATGTACAGGCTAAGGTTGCTGCTGTAAGAGCAGACGCTGAGGCTTCTGTAGCAGCTGACGCTGATCTGGCTGCTGACGTAGCTGCTCTGTTTGATTCTTACGAGAGCAAGCTCAACAAGGCAGAGGAGAAGCTGAACAAGGCAATGACTCTGAGCAAGGAAAAGTCCTTCGAGAACAAGGAAAGCGCAAATGCGATCCTCGCAGAGATCAAGGAAGAGTATGCAGGCAACAAGTTTGCTGACAAGATCCCGGCAACTGTTGGCGAGGCTCTTGATAAGAACACCGTTGCAGCGATCTTCAATGAGGCACTCAGACAGATCAATGCAAACATGACAGATTACAAGCTGGATATGACAACAGGCGATGTGGCAGCATTTGTTGAGTCCCTGTATGACATCTCCGTATACGGCAGCGTAAACTCTGGCATGGTTGAGGGCGAAGGCTCTGCAAAGTCCGCTGATGATATCACAGCAGATGAGTACACTGCACTGTTCAACTACTTCGTAGAGCTGGAAGGCAGCGAGTTTGCAGTTGTAAACTTCAAGACTGAGAAGGTTTATGATGCATCCGGCGATGCTACAATGATGGGTCTGTCCGGCAATGCTGACCTGACCATCGAGAGAGTGATCACTTATGAGGTAGTTCCGGTTGAGGAAACAACAACTACTACAACAGAGACTACAGAGACCACAGACACAACTGAGACCTCTGACACAACAGGTACAGAGACCACAGACACAACTGAGACCTCTGACACAACCGGCACAGAGACTACAGATACAACTGCAACTTCTGACACAACCGGCACAGAGACTACAGATACAACTGCAACCTCTGACACTACTGCTACAACAGAGACAACTACTGAGACTCTGACTGTAACTGCAACTGCTAAGACAGCAAACTTCTATTTCTCTCATGATACCACTGAGCTGACAGCTGAAATGCTGATGGACAGCGCGTATGTTGAGAAGTTCGTTGATGGCGAGTCCCAGGGTGTAACAGACGCAATGAAGGACATCACCTTCGGCGTAACTCCGGATGAGCCCGATGCAGGTCTGACTCCTGAGGACGTATACAACATGTGGGGCGAGCCCTACGCAGCACTCCCGCTGTATGCATTCTACACAGATCCGACCGATGCTGACGCAACACCGGTTCGTGTAAACGTTGACATCAAGATCTATGTTGGCGTAAAGGGTGACGCAACTCTCGACGGCGTTGCTGACGCAGCAGACGCAGCAAGAGTACTGATGTACGCTGCTTCCTATGGTGCAGGCAACGAGAACCCGACTCTGAACTCTGAGGAGTATACAGATGTTGAGAACTTCGCATTCTTCCTGGCTGACGTCAACACTGAGATGAAGACTGAAAAGGCAGCTGAGATGAACGCAGCTGACGCTGCTAAGATCCTGCAGTACGCTGCATGGTACGGCGGTCTGGCTACAGCTCCCTCTAACGGCGTAATCGCTGCGAAGTGGGAAGAACTGATTGCGTAAGCGATCAATCATTAACTGAATGTAATGCGCCGCAGGTGCGTGCACAAGCAATGCGGCGTATACATAAATAAAAATCATTTAATTTATCTGAAAGGAAATTAACGAAAATGAAGAAGATGAGCTTTAAGAAGGTTATGGCAGCTGTAGCTGCTATGTCTCTGGCAGCTTGCGCAGCAGCAATTCCGGCATCTGCAGCTTCTAACGGTGTAACCGTAGCTGTTGACCAGGTAGAGATTTCTGTTGAAGATCTGGCTGCAAAGAACTATCAGGTTCCGATTTATGTATCTCTGACTGACAATGCAGGCGTAAACGCTTGTGAGTTCGGTATCCGCGTAGATGATCGCTGCACATTCGAGGTATACAATATCTCTAAGAAGGCTGAGAAGGTTGGCGGCGAGGCTCTTGACTGGGCTATGACATTCGAGTCCAACGGTCAGCTGACATGGCAGACATGGGCATTTGCAGAAGTTGATAACTGGTCCGAGAACGTAATTATGTACCTCGTAACAGTTCCGTCCACTGCACAGCCTGGCGATCAGTATGACATCGAGTATGTTGAGAAGAACACCAAGCTGCACATCTGGTCCAACGAGGTTGACAAGGTTGACCACGTAGCAAACGGCACAGTTGATTATACAAGCGGCTGGATCAAGATCAAGGGTGAGGCTACAACAACAACTGCAGCTACAACTACAACTGCAGCTACCACAACAACTGTAGCAACAACTACAACTGTAGCTACAACAACAACTGCAGCTACCACAACAACTGCAGCTACCACAACAACAGAGACTACCAAGAACTCTGGTATCTTTGACGTAACTACAACAGCTACAACAGCTA
>CALGTT010000005.1 GCA_937901485.1 uncultured Ruminococcus sp. | reverse complement strand
ATTGTCGAGCACCTGGCGCACATCCCGCGTAAGACCTTCAATCTCCTCGTGAACGGCCTTATCGTTGATAAGTTTGCCGAGAGTCCCCTCGCCCTTGTCAAATGCCGTCTCTATCGAAGCATGGAGACGAGTCTTGAGATCCTCATCCGCCTCACCGTTCAGTTTAAGACGGTCCACCAGAAGGTACAGTTCGGAAGGATAATCTCCGCTCTCAGCCCTCTGCATGACTTCCTCGATACGCACGACCCTGTCTGTAAAGAACCTCGTATATCCTTCCTCCTTCAACTGAAGCATCAGCTCCACCCTGTCATTACGTCTTTCCCAGTTGAGATCCGCCAGAATATACACAGCCGATGCATCGCCGTCAAGGATATGCTCCATCACATCATTTGCGGTATGACACTTCACCTCCTCCCCGGTTACAGGAGAATATGTCCTGCCTATACGGGCAAAGACCATACGGAGATAATCATATATCTCAGTACTTGTTGCAATGGTGGAACGCGGATTACGTGTATTTACCTTCTGCTCAATGGCTATTGCCGGCGGTATGCCCTCGATGAGTTCTACATCCGGCTTGGACATACGTCCGAGAAACTGTCTGGCATATGAAGAAAGGCTCTCGGCAAAACGTCGCTGCCCCTCCGCATACAATGTATCGAAGGCAAGCGATGACTTTCCGGAACCGGAAATCCCGGTCACGACAACAAATTTTCCCCTTGGGATTTCTACCGTGACGTCCTTCAGGTTATTGACCTTTGCCCTACGTACGATGATATTACCTTCTTCTGCCATAAACATCCGATTTAGGCCTGGCATCAAAAAATGCCAAGCCTACAAAAGTACTAAAATCTCTCCATAATATGAAATCCTGTCACAAAAACATCCCTCCGACTGAGAATCTGCCGGAGGGATGAACCAAAACCCTATTATTAACAACTAAACTAACCGTACCCGGATATTTGCAAAGGGTGTGCCAACACAAAGGCGAAAAAGATATGTCACCTGTATTGCAGAATTAAAAAATATATGTATCTTTGCAGTCCCAAATAAAACACGGTGCCCTTAGTTCAGTTGGTTAGAGCGTCAGATTGTGGTTCTGAATGTCATGGGTTCGAATCCCATAGGGCACCCCGGGAAGGAAGTCGAAAGGCTTCCTTTTTTTTGTTCCCCATGAGTCTTGTTTCGGCAAAAAATGTTTCATACATTTGTGGAGACTTGAAAATTGGAAGGACATGGAGAAGGACGAGATTTTTGAGATGGCTGAGAGATATGTGATGGCCACGGGGAGATCGGTATTTGTGACGGGGAAGGCCGGGACGGGAAAGACTACGTTCCTCAAATATGTCACACGGACCACGACCAAGAGATTTATTGTCCTTGCCCCTACAGGAGTGGCGGCAATCAATGCCGGGGGTTCCACGATTCACTCATTCTTCCTGCTCCCCCTCTGTCCATATCTTCCTGATGTGAAGGAACTTGTAACAGAATATCAGATGCCGGAGCGTTACAGGAGCCTGAGCAAGGAGAAAATAAGAATCATACGCACACTTGACCTGCTGATCATCGACGAGATATCGATGGTCCGCGCAGACCTGCTGGATGCTGTGGACATGATGCTGAGAAGATATCGCCGCAACGACAGGCCGTTCGGCGGAGTCCAGCTTCTGATGATCGGCGATGCCCAGCAGCTGTCCCCTGTCGTGAAGGAGAATGAAAGACAATATCTGAGCCAGGTCTATCCTTCCCCATATTTCTTTCACTCCAAGGCACTTGGCAGACTTCCATATATCACGGTCGAGCTGCAGAAGGTTCATAGACAGCAGGATGCTGAATTTCTGGACATTCTCAACTCCATAAGAGAGAACAGGATGACTCCGGAGTGTCTCAAAACCCTTAATTCCAGAGTTCACGCCTACGAAAATGACGAGGATGTGATCCTCCTGACCACCCACAATGCTCAGGCAGATGAGGTGAACGAAAGAAGGCTGAACTCCCTTTCGGGAAACGCCGTCACGTTCGGAGCGGATGTGGAAGGAGAATTTCCGGAAAACAGCTATCCGGCAGACGAAGTGCTCACCCTGAAGAAAGGTGCCCAGGTCATGTTCATCAGAAACGACCCCAACGGAGAGTACTACAACGGCAAGATTGGCTGCGTGGAGGAAATCAGCACAGAAGGGCAGGTGCTGGTATCAGACAAGGAGGGTAATCTGATCAACGTCACACAATCGGAATGGACCAACACCCGCTACGCACTTGACAAGGAAGCCGGAGAGATAAGGCAGGATATTGTAGGAACCTTCAGACAGCTGCCTCTCAGAATAGCATGGGCCATAACAATCCACAAGAGTCAGGGACTCACCTTTGACAAAGTGATCATCGATGCAGGGGCGGCATTCGCATTCGGGCAGGTGTACGTCGCCTTGTCCAGATGCAGAACCCTTGAAGGCATCTCCCTGGAATCCCCTATCCACTCTTCTGCGATATATTCCGACACACATGTCGCTGAGTTCAACTCAGACATTCCTGACATCGACACAGTCAGGGATAGCCTTGCAGCTGAGGAGAAGTCATATTCATATAATATATACAGGGAGGTATTCGATCTGTCGCAGACATGCAGTGCCCTCGGCTGGTTCAGGAAAATCTGGAGAGAGAGGCTTCAAGACATATATGAACCTGAATATCAAGGGCTTCTCAAATGGGCACAAAAGGCAGACGAGGCAAAAAAGACTGCTGACACCTTCCGTTCCCAGATAAGCAGGATAGAGGTTTCCGATATGCCTGACGAGAGTTATCTGAACGAGAGACTGACAAAGGCTGCCACATATTTCCTACCGATTCTCGACGGTCTCCGGGAGTATTGCGGCAAACTGGCATCGCTTGAAATCGACAACAAGGAAACAGTGAAGAAGTTGAAGGAAGCGGCAGACGAACTGATGATATGTCTGGACATATGCTGCAAGTCCATGGAAATGATTCGTGAAGGCCGATTCAGCATCGAGACATATAACAGAACAAGGACAGAATGTATTCTGGAAGACAGAAGCAAGACAAAGACCAGAAGGCTCAAGAGACTAACCAATGCGGACGAACAGCCTGGAAGGGTCAATGAGGAGTTGAGAGAGAAGCTGCAGGAATGGAGAACTGAGAGATTCAAGAAAGACAACATTCCGGCATATATCATAATGCACCAGAGCACTCTTATGGAAATTGCGGCAAGAATACCGAAGACAAGGGAGGATCTGCTTGCCGTTAAAGGATTCGGGGTGGAGAAATATAAGAAATACGGCGAAGATATTCTGGAGATAACCAGCAAGTTCTGATATCACACGACAGGAATCACACAGGCCAAAAGACCGGAATGGAAAGACACGAAAGAAAGATGAGGAGCTGAGGTATGAAGATCAAGGAGTTGTACAGGGATGAGAGGCCGAGGGAAAGGCTATTGAAGAACGGAGCGGAAAGCCTGAGCAACGTGGAGCTGCTGGCGATACTGCTGCGCACGGGGACAAGAAATTTGAATGTAGTGGAACTGGCCAGGGCTTTACTCCACGTTTCCGAAGGCAGGATCGGAGGGATTGCTGCTGTCTCCATCGACAAGCTGCAGCACATGGAAGGCATAGGTCCGGCTAAGGCAGCCACTCTTGCAGCAGCACAGAGGGTATCACCGGTATTAGCGGAAATCTTCACAGCGGCAACAATATCACCGGCGGAAGCGGACTTAACTTCTGTCTGCTTCTTGCCGAGGAGTGTGTAGAGCTTGCCGATCTTTTCCTCTGCGCCGGTCTTGGAGTTGACAACAGTCATATCGGAAGTGAGCGTACCTGCCAGAACCTTGATGTAGGACATCTTGCCCACGAACGGGTCAGCCACGGTTTTGCACACGAGAGCCGCCAGCGGTGCGGAGGCATCGCAGGTGATCTCGATCATATCCTCCCCTGCCTCTGCCTGTGCCGCAGGCACTTCATCCGCCGCAGGAACGAGCAGACAAAATTCCTTGAGCAGCATATCAATACCAGCCAATGTCTGCGCGGATGTGCAGACAACGGGGGTGATCATACCATTGTTCATACCGTTGTGGATGCCGTCGATCAGCTCCTTCTGGGTAAAGCTTTCTCCCTCGAAGAACTTTTCCATCAGAGCTTCGTCAGTCTCGGCAACAGCCTCGGAGATCGCCGCAACCAGACCTTCCAGACGGTAGTCCTTCTCTGTGACAGCATCCTCCGGCAGACCGACCTCGACAGCCTTGCCCTTATCATCATACTTATATGCCTTCATTTCGATCAGATTCACATAGGAAACGATCTCGCCGTTCTGGAGCACCGGAACAACAACGGGGCACACGGTCGGACCGAATACAGTTTTCAGCTCTGTGAGGACGTTGAAGAAATTCGCATCCTTGTCGTCGATCTTAGTGATCGCGAACATGGTGGACTTACCCATTGCCTGTGCGGATGCATAGGCTTTCTTTGTGCCGACATGTACGCCGGACTTCGCAGAAACAGTGATGAGAACAGTATCCGCAGCCGCGATACCGGACTGCATTTCGCCGGCATAATCGAGGATACCGGGAGTATCGAGCAGATTGAACTTGTTGTCCTCATATGTAAAGGAAGCCAGTGCAGTGGAGATCGAACCCTTGCGCTTGATTTCCTCAGGATCGTAATCACATACGGTTGTACCGTCAGCGATCTTACCCAGACGGTCGGATGCGCCTGCACAGTAGAGCAGGGCTTCAGCGAGAGATGTTTTACCGGATCCATGATGACCGGCGAGTGCAATATTTTTGATGTTTGCCATAGAAAAATCGCTCCTTATCTTTGCTTGATTTGATTTTGTATCATAGAAAGAATACGTTACCGTATACCATACAAGAGTACAGTTACTATTATAACATCTAATTTGCAGTTTTGCAATGAATGGAGCACAATTTCTATATATTCTCTATTTTTGTGGATACTCTTTTGTGGATAATGCACAATAATCCCCTGCCGATCTGACAGGGGATCTCTTGTAATTTACTTCGCCTGAAGCAGAGCCGCCGCCCAGCCTTCCTTTTCGCTGACAGCGAGCTTTGTGAAGCCTGCCTGTTCGAGGACATCGAGCACCTCGTCCGCACGTTCGATGATGATGCCGGACACGATCAGGTAGCCCTGTTCCTTGAGGAATCTGCCGAACAGTCCGGACATGGCAATGAGCACATCTGCCACGATATTCGCACAGATCACATCATAGCCGCTGCCGATCTTTTCGCACAGTGCTTCATCACTGCAAATATCGCCGCAGTAGGCGGTGTATCTGTCCGCACCGATGCCGTTCTTGCCGGCGTTCTCGACTGCTGTGCGCACGGAATTGTCCACGATATCCACCGCTACGGCATTTTCCGCACCCAGCAGGAGTGCGCCGATGGAGAGGATACCGCTGCCGCATCCGAGGTCGAGCACGCGGTCATGGGGCTTCAGGATCTTTTCGGTCAGCTCCAGACAGAGGCGTGTGGTGTGGTGCTGACCTGTACCGAAGCTGGATGCCGGATCAATTTCGAGCACGATGCGGTCGTTCCCCTCCGGCAGCTCCTCCCATGAGGGCTTGATCAGCAGCTTTTCGCCGATGGGCAGGGGCTTGAAATACTGCTTCCAGTTGTTCGCCCAGTCATCCTCTGCGACATTGCCGCAGGACAGCTCCAGAGAGCCGAAGAATGCAGCATTTTCGGAGGCTTTCAGCTGTTCAAGCAGAGCCTTGACACCGGAGAGCTGTTCTGCGCCCTGCGCGTCATCGGGGAGATAGAACGTCACCTGCGTATCGCAGCTTGCAAGTCCCATCAGATCCTCGTCGATGTAGTCCCATTTGCCTTCCTTATCGTCCAGAAATTCCTGAAAGGATTCGGCATCCTGAATGGAAAAGCCCTTGACACCCTGATCGGTGAGCATCGCGCAGAGGGCATCCACAGCGGGCGTTTCCGTCTTGATCGTTACTTCAAACCAGTTCATTTGTGTTTTTTCTCCTTTGATTTTTCCTCTTTTTCATGCTCAGCCCTTGCCTTCTGCCATGCAATATAGGCTTTGGAAAGTGCTTCTGTTGTAACCTGTGTTTCGGATTCCGGTGCGTAGAGCAGCGCGTCGAGCTGTGTGAAGAATGCCTGCGGCTTTGCAAATGCCTGTGAAGCCTCGGAAAGCTCCATCACAGTCGCGCTTTCGGGCAGATGCAGTGTTGTGCGCATTCTGCAGAAGGCTGCGGCGGCAGCTTCTGCGGACGGCATACGGGAAAGGCGGCGGCGGAACAGCGATTCCCGCACGCGCGGTGCAAGGAGGTAGCCGCCAACGGCAAGCAATGCCGCTGCAAACAGCACAAAGCCCCAGAGCATGACATAATAATTCTCCGCATTTCTCTGCTGTGCATCCTCCGTCATGGCAACAGTCGGTTCAAAGCTCAGCCAGCCATAGCCGCCGATGTAGACCTCCGGAAAACCGTGGGCATCGCGTGCCTTGATGGTGTGGGTAAGATCCAGCCCGTTCAGCACACCGTCATAGGGTTCGGACATGCTGTAGCCCTGCACATATCTTGCAGGAATGCCCGCACTGCGGCAGAGCAGAACCATTGCGGTTGCAAATTCATAGCAGACACCGCGCTTGGATTCGAACAGAAAGTCCTCGATATTGCTTCCTTCGGGCTGCTCATAGTTCAGGTCATAGACAAAGCCGGCATCCTCAAAATAGCGTTCGATGGCACGCGCCTTTTCGTAATCGGATTCCAGTCCTGCGGTCAGCTCCTCTGCAAGGGCATCAACGGCATCGGACTGAAAATCCAGCTCCTCACATTCCTCCAGATAACGATGAGCATCATCATATTCATGGTAGGCATTGTACAGCACATCGCGCTTTTCTGCGGACTGCTCTGCCAGAATGACCTGTGCATCCAGAAGCAGATCGGCATAATCCTGCGCATCCAGCCGGCTGAGGATCTCGGACACCTGTGCATTCTTCGCATAGGTATCGGAATAATACATCATCGTCACGGGGATGCGATAAGTCAGCGTATCGCCCTCCATGATATGAATATTATGAACAGTCGAAACCAGATTCATCCTCTCTGCCTCAAAGACTGCGCTCGTCCTTGTGGGACTGGGCACGAGGTAGGTTCCCCAGATATTGGGCACGAGTATCATTTTACGCTGCGGCTGTTCGGGCAGCTGCGTTCCGGCATATTCGGTCAGCCCATACTTTTCCGCATATTCCGCATCTGCGGCGGCAGCTTCAAGAATGGTCTGCAAAAGCATACGGGGCTGGGAAATCCCACTCACAGCGAATGTACTTATGGGATAGTCATAGGCATCCAGCTTGTTCCACGAATGATCCGCCGCATAATAGGTATAGCTCTGCGTGCGCAGGCGGAGCGATTCGGGCGCATTGACATAGTAGATGGTTCGGGTATTGTTGGTGAGCATCACGGTATTGGTCGTGGAATCCGTGAAAACGCTGATCGCCTCCATGAGGATATCGGACAGGCTGCTCGTGCCCATCGCGTTCTCGATGAATTCTCTGTCCGCGGTAATGGCGGGCTTGGGGACAACGGCAGCAAGTATGCTGAACGCGGTCACATACGCCGCGACCGACAGGCTGCTGTTGAGTCCGTACATGCGGCGCACCTCCGGATTTTCCCGAAGCTGGCGGCAGTAGATCATCAGCAGGAAGTAGGAGGCAAGGAGGATGATGACCAGCAGTGCAGGCATCTGGATGCCTTCCTTTGCGTACATGCTCAAGGGGATGAGCATGATGAGGAACTGCATCACCATACGGTAGCGCACCTTGCCGAAATAGTACACCGCACTGCTCAGAAATCCTGTCATGAGGACATATATTGCAACAGTGTACCAGAATGAAAAGTCCATAACACTCTGCGGTGTCAGGAACCATACCAGAAAGTAGATGGGATAATCCTGCTGGCCGATATCGACCAGCACGCTTACAGCGGCAAGTCCGGCGGCGAGGAATCCCAGATAGCACAAAGGGCCGAGGTACTTGTGTTTTGCCACGAAATCATAGAATTTCATCAGCACAAAGGTCAGGAACACGGTGATTATGGTATACACCCAAGTCCAGCCGCTGTGGTAGTATTCCATGATGGTGGTCATCAGCATGACGATATAGAGCTGTACGGGATCGCCGCAGAGCTTCTTGAAAAACAGCGTCACGGGATGCTGTGTCAGGGCTTGTATCTTATTCCACATCTGCGCCACCTCATTTCTGCAATGCTGTCATGATAAAGTCCTCCGACAGCGTCCAGAGGGCATCCGTATGGGGGACATCCGAGACATGCAGGGACTCCGGCAGGACACAGCAAAGATAGCCATGATCGTGGAATTCCGCCATATACTGTGAGAGTACATCATCGGGATTGGCAGTATAGATCAGGTACGCCCCTGCCTTTTCCTGCAAGGCAGCTCTGTCCAGACGGCAGCCATCATTGCGGAAATCCGCAGCTGCCAGCTCCACGGCGGCTTCGCGGACGGCATCTTCATTCTCCAGAATGAGCTGTTTCCAATTTCCCTCCGATGCAAAGCGCAGGGAGCAGGCAACGCCCTGCTGTACGAGCAGGAGCAGAAAGCCCAGCGCACCCTCCATGAGGGTATCGCGCATTTGCAGGGCATCCTCGGCAGCCGTCTGCCGCAGATCGAGGATCACGGTCGGGCGGACGGTGGCAGCCGCTTCATCCATGCGCACCATGAGCTTTCCGCGCTTGGCAGAAAGCTTCCAGTTGATGCGGCGCAGACTGTCACCCTCGACATAATCACGGTGGACATAGCCGGGCATGGACACGGAAGAAAATGCTGCGGCAGTTTCCTCCTCGTCATCCTGCGTCATGACGGTATCACTGACGGTATGGAGCAGCACGCCGGCATTGGTCAGGGACGGGATCTCCGGAATCACGCCGATCTTCAGACAGGGCGGCAGCTCCTTTACCGGAAAGCTGAACAGTCCCAGATAATCCGAGATCCGGAGGGAATCGAGCATCATATCACCGCATCCGGCATAGCGGGCGGTCATACCATAGCTGATTTCCTGCGGCTGTTCGGGAAAGAGCGCGGTCTGGATCTCCCGCGCATCCTCCGGCTGAAAATTGGCACTGTGGCTGACGGAAAGACGCACAAAGGGCACGGGGAGCTTTCCGGTCGTGCGCAGGCGCAGATTTGCGGAAAAAGTCCGTCCCTTTGCAATATAGGTCGGTGCATGGAGCTGCGCAGTGATCTGCTTTCGTGCCAGAAATGCCAGCAGAAAGGAAAGCAGCGGTGCAATGATGAGAAAGCTCCAGACGACCACGCCGATATCACCGTCGAGATGGAACGTGAACAGGTACGCCATGAGGAACATCAGCAGCAGTGCGACAGCCAGCTTGATGTACGAAAGTACGGCGGAAAGCCGTTTTCTAAGCTCGTTCATGGCATCACCGTACTGCGGCATCCGCGGGAACGGGGATGGTATCAAGCAGCTGCTTGACGAGCACCTCCGGCGTGCCGAGGCTGTTTCTGCCCTTCGGGGACAGGAGGATGCGGTGCGCGAGTACGGGCACTGCAAGTGCCTTGACATCATCGGGAGTCGCAAAGCTTCTGCCGTGCACAAATGCGGAGGCACGCACTGCCTTAAAGCACGCAATGCTGCCGCGGGGGCTGACACCGAGCGTGGTCAGGTCGCTTTCACGCGTTGCGCGGACGATGGCAAGGATGTACTCCTTGACGGCATCGGATACCCTGACCTGTGTGACCTTCTGCATCAGATCACACACCTGCTGTGTGGAGATCACGGGCTGGGTGATATTGGAAATGGGGTTCTTCTCCCCGTTGCGTTCGAGGATGGCAAGCTCCTCCTGCAAGGTGGGATAACCCATGGAGATCTTCATGAAAAATCTGTCCATCTGCGCTTCGGGAAGATGATAAGTACCATAGGTTTCGACCGGATTCTGTGTGGCGATGACCATGAACGGCACGGGCAGGACATGTGTCTGACCGTCAAGGCTGATCTGGTGCTCCTCCATGATCTCCAGCAGTGCGGACTGCACCTTGGGGGAAGCACGGTTGATCTCATCGGCAAGAAGGAAATTACAGATGGCAGCACCTGCGCGGTATTCCAGAGAGCCGTCCTTCTGATTAACCACGGAATAACCTGTGATATCGGACGGCATGATGTCGGGTGTGAGCTGGATTCGGTGGAATTCACCGCCGACGGAACGGGACAATGCCGCGGCAAGCTGTGTCTTGCCCACACCGGGAACGTCTTCGAGCAGGATATGACCGCCGCAGAGCATGGCAATGGCTGCCTGCAGCATGGTTTCTTCCTTGCCGACAATGACTCTGCCGGTGCTGTCAAGTATGGATCGGATGTCTGTCTGCATGTCAATTTCCTCCATCAGTGTAATGCTTTGATCTGTTTGTAGTATTCTGTGACTGCGGCAGTGATGGGCAGGGAGGCAGCATCGTGCAGCACGGCATTCAGCTCTGCCGTCATGGTCGCCGCACCGGAAATATCGCTGGAAACAGCGCAGATCTTCCCTTCCACATCAATCACCAGAAGCCCCTGATCTTCCAGAGTCTTCCGCTGTGCATCGGCATAGCTCTGGAGAGAAGCTGCCGTCTGCCATGTCCGCGTATCCACAAGCAGGACACTGAACTGCTGATCCGTGTTTTTCAGTGCGGATTCTGCAAGCTCACAGAAATGCGCATACTGATCACGGCTGAGGATGCCGCTGTGGTCATAGATCGTATCGGGCATGAGGTTTCCGAGTGCGAAAAGCTGTTCCAGTGCCGGCGCATAGTCCCCTGTCACCAGCTGGGGCGACACCTTGGCAATGGCGAGGTCGATCTCCTCCTTCGGAAGATAATGGTGGCACGCACCGGAAGTATAAACGCGGTCTTCGCCGGTTTCATTATTCACGAGGATCAGAAAGCCGGAGCTTCCGCTGCCGCAGAGGGCGTTGTAATATTCTGCGGCGAATGCATCCGGTGACAGTCCCCCAAGGTGATTGGTGATCACCGCCGCCATCTTGATGGCGGCATGGGAGGCGATCTCTGCGGCGTTCTTGTCCAGCGCACTGAGCGCGTCGGCGGACAGCGTTCCGGTTTCATCGGATACATAGGCATCCGTTTTTCCGGCAAACTGCGCTGCACGCTCTGCGGCGGTCAGCGTTGTCATTGTCGGTGCGGAGGGCTTCTGCGTTTCCGTTACAGCCGTCGTTTCCGGCTGTGTGATGCTCTCCACGGAGAGATTCGTTTCTGCTGGGGATTCTGTATGCTCCTCCCCGCCGCATGAAGCAAAGCCCATGCAGCAGGCAGCAAGTGCCAGCAGGAATGCGGTCTTTTTTCCCATTCTGCCTCCTTATTTTGTCGCTGCGTATACAGTTTCCTGTAAGATCTTCTTGTTTTCTGCAAAGTCCACTGCCAAAACGGACTGACCGCCCATAGTCTGACCGGACCATGTACCGTCTGCGGGGATCTGGATCTGCTCGATATCATAGCCCAGAACAAACGGCGCACGCAGGGAAAGCAGATACATCTCCCCCGTGGACATGTTCGTTCCGACATGCGGAAGTGCGGACGAAACCAGCTCCGGTACGGCTGTGACCATCCGCGTTTTCAGGTTTGCGAAAAGCTGTGTCATCACCTCGCGCTGACGGGAGGTGCGTTCAAAGTCCGCATTGCCGACATAGCGGATGCGGCTGTAGGATAGAGCCTGCTTGCCGTTGAGCTGATAGCTTCCGCCGCCGTCAAGCATATCGGCATCGCGTGCATCCCCCATCAGCTCATTGACCTCGCTGATGAGGATCTCATTGAGTGCCTGCGCCTCGGCATCGGACATGGTGATCTCCACGCCGCCGAATGCGTCGATCACGCCGGCAAATCCGGAAAAGCTCACGTTCATGCAGTCATCCACGCTGACACCGTAATTCAGCTCCAGCGTATCCATGAGGAGTGCCGCGCCGCCGTAGGAATAGGCGGCATTGAGCTTATCCTTTCCGTGACCGGGGATCTCCACATAGGCATCGCGCATGAAGGATGTGAGATACATGCTCTTGGTTCTGGAATTGAGGGACACCAGTATCATGGAATCCGAACGTCCGCGTTCGCTGGCATTTCTGGCATCCGTGCCGATGAGCAGGATGCTGGTGACATAGGACGCATCCAGTGCGCCGTCCGTCACACTGCGGCTCTCCCCCGTCATCCGTTCCAGACGGCTAATGAGAAAGAGGGAGATGCAGGAATACACCAGAAACAGCGATGCCGCAAGCACTGCCATGCCGCGCAGGAATCGTCCGAACGGATTCAGGCGGCGTTTTTTCGGCTTTGCAGGCGCAGGCTGTGCCGGACGCTGTACAGCAGGCTTTCGCTGTTCCTGCGGCTTTTTGCGCGGCGCGGCATTCTGCGGTACGGGCTTTCCCTGCTCCTGTGGATTTTTGCGCGGCGCGGCATTCTGCGGTACGGGCTTTCCCTGCTCCTGCGGCTTTTTGCGCGGCGCGGCATTCTGCGGTACAGGTTTTCCCTGCTCCTGCGGTTTCTTGCGCGGCGCGTGATTCTGCGCAGGCTTCGCCTTGTTCGGCTGGGACGGCGGCAGGGGTGCTGCACGCCGCCTTTCAAAATCAGTATCAAATTCCGTATCCCGAAAGGGTGTCCGAAACTGCATGGTATCCCTGCCGTAGCTTTTGCGGTCATCCGCGGGCTGCTCCGGCTTTGCAGGAGTATGCGGTTTTTCCGGTCCGGACGGCTGGGACGGCGGAGTCACGGGCTTCGGGGCAGGAGTGACCTGCGGTGCGGACTGCGGCTGAGAAAATGCCGGCGGCAGATCGCTCTGCGGTGCAGGTGTCCGGGGGAGTTCCGGTGCACTGTCCTGCGCCGTTTTCTTTCGGGGACGGGGCAGGTCGGAGCCGCCGGAGGATTCAGAGCCCCAATTCGGGTATTCTTCCATGTGCATATCCTTTCTACGAAATGCGGCGGATATTTGCCGCAAGCAGTGTGATGACTGCGCCGACTGCCTGCATCAGCAGCATCCAGACGGGGGACAGACCAACGTTCAGGACTTCCTGCATCAGGACGATGCCGATGCCGAACAGGATGGACACTGCCTGAATGATAATGCCGATGGTTGCGGATCTGCGGACTGCCTTTGTGCCCAGAACGAGCTGTGCCATGCCGCTGAACGTGCCGGAACATGCCATGGACGCGCTCATATTCTCTACAGATGCCGTTTCTGCGGCATAATCCTCCTGCATTTTTGCAGAAAGGATCTTGATGCTTTCCTGCGGGATATCAAACAGAGAGGAAATACGGCTGATGGTGATGATCGGATCGACACAGTGCAGGATCATGCAGATGCCGCGGCGTGTGATATGCTTCGCCCAGTACTGCACCTGCGGATCAGCGGACAGCTCCACGAGGAACATCGCGGACAGATTGCCGGAAACGGAGAGGTATACCGCCTCCTTGCCGCTGCCGAGCAGCTCTGCTTCCTTGTTCTTCGAGGGCATACCCTCGATATTGTGGCTGACCATCAGCTCACGGTTTCCGAGGAGCACGCGCTGGTTGTTGATCCAGCCGCACAGTCCCATGGAATCCTCATAGACATAGTTTTCCACCGGATAGAGCTTCTGCTCCTTTCCGGCAAGCACTTCCTTGAAAATACTGTTGAACACACTGCCGGCATGTCTGGAGAGGCTTGCGGCTGCAAGCAGGCTTTCCTCCGGACGGATGCTGGAGAACATCTTCACGCCTGCGAGCTTCACGGAGCCATCCGGAAACATGGAGGCGGCATCGAACATTATGGAATTGGTATCATAGAAATCATCCACGCTCTGATAGCCGAGCATGAGTGCGCCGTTTCTGACCAGGCGGCGGATCGCCTTGTACATGGG
Organism: uncultured Ruminococcus sp.; assembly: GCA_937901485.1. GTDB lineage: Bacteria > Bacillota > Clostridia > Oscillospirales > Ruminococcaceae > UBA3855. The sequence goes on along the minus strand of CALGTT010000005.1, from coordinate 20,561 downwards.
CAGATTTGTCACAAAGGTGATGGCTGCACAGCCGCTGACGGAGGCGAACATGGAGAAAACCATCAGACCATAGGCAAGGCTTTCCGCCTTCAGGAAGGTCAGCAGGATCGCGAGTGCCGCCGAAGCGACAATGCACAGCGGTGCTGTCAGACGGCAGAAGCGGTCGGCAATATCGGCGGAATATGTATACTTGCGGAAATCCGACATGCAGTCGGTACGGCGCATCGCCGTCAGGATCGGGAAATCCCCCAGCACGCCGCGGGTAATGGAATCCGCGCGTTTTTCGTCCTCGACCACATGCAGACCATAGCAGCAGAAGCGTTTGGCTGCAAGCTTGAGGTTGGTTTCTTCACGGTTGACAATGAGCAGCTTGCCGACGGAATGCAGCAGAAGCACCAGAACAGCACAGGGCATGTAAAGCTGCACCGTTCCCTCCGCCATGGCAGCGGGGCTGAAAAAGGCGACAAGGGAGGCAAGAAGGCATCCGGTCAGTGCGGCAGCGGCAAGGCTGTCGGTATCCGCATGGAGCGTAAAGAGCCGGCGGAAGCCGTTTTTCAGCACGGGCAGGCAGACCACTGCGGATGCCAAGCCCAGTACGGTCTGGATACCGGCAAGCATATGGTCGGACATGGCTGCCATCCATTCCACATCCAGAATATTCTTAAATGACAAGAAACCGCTGATGAGCATCACAAGCGTCAAAGCCATGATGCGGAAGCTGATGGCTTCGCGCAGCTCCGCAATGTCACTGCGGATATCTGCAGCATTTTCCAGCTCCATCCGGTCGGTGAGCATCTGCTGCTGCCGTCTGGTTTCCTCCTCCGCTTCTTCGGGGGTGCGGCTGATGTCGATGTCGAGTGAATCCGCATCCGTCAGGCTGCCCGTGCTCAGGTTGATGCTGGTCTTTTCCGCTCTCGGAGCAGGTTCTACATCCACCGGCTGCACCGGTTCGGGATCGGGCACCTGTGCAACGGGCACGATATCAAGGGCGTTCAGATGCAGCGTTTCCGTACCGAATGCAGTCACATCATCACGGTTGACCTTCTTGCGGTGACGCGCCTTCTTTGCACCGCGGATCTGCGTGTACAGGTACTCGCCCTCCGGACGCTCCCTGTCATAGGTGTAGCTCTCCTCCTCGGCGGGCACACGCTTCTTCTTTTTCTTGCGCTTCTCGATCTCCTTGGCACGCGTGGAATCGCTCATGCGGCGGATCTTGGGAGTATCCCCCATTGCGGGCGGCGCAGGCTTCGGCTCCGGTTCGGGCTGCTTTGCTGCGGCTGTGCCGTTCACGCGCATGGGCATATTGTCGATTTCCATTGCCGACGACTGGATGAAGGACACTCTGGAACGATCCACGGGCATCGGCATACGGCGGCTTGCAAAATGCGGCTTGCCGGAGGCTCGCTCCGCCGCCGCCTGTGCAAAGGCATCTTTATACTGCTGTTTTTCGACAGCTTCGGTAATATCGGAAATATCGGGTGATTTCTGCGGTACAGGGGCTGCCGGCTTCTTTACCGGCTCATCCGGCTTTGCAGGTTTGGTATCTTTCTGGTTCGATCCTGCCGTTTCTTTCTTTGTCTGGGCAGTCTCAGGAGCATATTCGTTGAGAATATCCTCCAGTGTCATGTTTTGTTTTCCCATTTCTAAGCGTACTCCTATCCTCTCTGGCGAACGACTTCATACATGAAAATTCCTGCTGCAACGGATGCATTCAGGGATGTGATCTTTCCAAGCATCGGGAGCTTGACGAGAAAATCACATTTCTCGCGGATCAGGCGGCTCATGCCAAAGCCCTCCGAACCGATGACAAGAGCCACTGCACCGTCAAATTTCGTGTCAGTGTAGAGGCTGCCGTTCATGTCCGTACCGTAGATCCACACGCCGGCTTTCTTGAGCTTGTCAATGGCTGCGGCAAGGTTCGAAACTCTTGCCACGGGCAGCCAGCTTGCCGCGCCTGCAGAGGTCTTATGTACGGTCGGCGTGAGCATGGCACTGCGGCGTTTCGGGATGATGATGCCATCCGCGCCGGCAGTTTCCGCTGTCCGGATAATTGCCCCCAGATTGTGGGGATCTTCGATCTCATCACAGATGATGATGAACGGGGCAGTTCCCTTCTTTGCGGAAACCTCCAGCAGATCCTCCACTGTCACATAGGCGGCACATGCACCGAATGCGATCACGCCCTGATGCACGCCCTCCGTCATCTGGGAAAGCTTCTGGTCGCTGACGGTTTTCACCACTGCGCCCTTTTCCTGCGCCAGCGTGCGGATCTCATGCAAACCTGCACCGCCGCTGACATATACTGTATCAATCGCCTGTCCGCTGCGCAAAGCCTCGCGGACAGGGTTGCGTCCGATGATCATATTTTCTCTATCAGAAAAGCCTGTTTCATTTTTTGGCATAGTATCACCTTTCTCATTCTGTAGAATTCCTCTTTGATTATACTCTACTATTATAACATAAATACGACCGAATTACAAGTGCTTTTCACTTCCTTTTGAAATTTTTTTAACCTATGCGTACTTCTACTGCATCACATGCATCAGCCACATTGCCAGCATCCGGATGCCGGCATAGCTCAGCGCACCGAGCAGGAAGATTCCCGGACCGCGCAGTCTGCCGAGTCTGCGGCGCGGGTACTGCTGAAAATAATGCGCACTTTCCGCCTGCGCCTCCTGCAAAGACACCTCTGCCACATCGGGACGCAGGTACAGCACGGCACGTTCAAAATACACACTGTCGGGATGGTTGATCTCGATCACTTTTTTGTTCACGCCTTTTATCATGGAAAAACCGCCTTTCTTTCCGTGTTTTCCCTGTTAAGATTCCCCTCTTTCTGTGCAATATACAAGCTGTATTCAAATTTCTCCACCGCGTTTTCCACAAACGTGTGGAAAACATTGTGAAAACCACGCGTTTTTCATCATGCCAATGTTGAATAATCTGTGGAAACGGTGGAAAACCAACGTGTCCAAGCCTTTTTTCGACCTTGTGGAAAATTTCCCGACAACAAATTACAAATGGTAGTTGGCAGTTTTTTCCGAACGCAGTTTTCGACAATATTCAGCGTTTTTTTCATTTCCGGAACATGTGTTTTCTTTTGAGTTCCGAGGGTGCAGAGGGGGCTGCGATCACGTTTTTCACATTTCCACAATCCACAAAAAGAGCCGCGGCAAATTCCTGCCGCAGCTCCGAAATCATTTCACCAGATGATATTCCACCTGTCCGATCTTGCCGGAAGTGGTGGCTGCCACGGTGGACATGGCAAAGAGGAGATCCGTCGCGCCGACCTGCCGGAGGAAGGCTTGGGCGTTCAGGTCAAAATAGCGGAAATCGCACAGATAGATCGTGGAGAAGGACTGCGTGAGGAACGGCACAAGGGCGTTGCCGTAGCTGTCCTTGAAAATGACCAGTACACGGTCATTTTCCACGCCGGTATCCACCTGCAAAATGCAGTCATCCCTGCCGACAAATACGGTATAGCTTGCCCCGATGCTGTTGTCCTCATAGAACAGCCTGCCCTCCTTGGGATTGGCAAATGCCGTGTTGTAGTAGGTACAGGTCAGGCTGTCGAGATCGGCAGGCTTGTAATAGGTGAAGCTTTCCGGTGCATTTTGCAGCTCGGAAATACGGTTCACGGCATAGAACGCCCCGACATAGCCCTCACGGGTGACGGCTTCATAGGTATCGAGCGCGGCGTAGGGAACTTGCGCGGTGAGGGCAAACTGCTCCGCCGCATAATATGCCGCAAGGGGCTGCCAGTGGTAATCCGTACGGGAATACAGCGGTTCTGCGGTATGCGCACCGATGGCATCATACACGGGAACAGGGTTCACACCGTCCAGATGTTCCGCGATGTTGTTATAGTTGTCCAGCTGGCTGCCGTACTCTCCCGCCAGCTCTTCCGGCGTATAATATGCCGCCGAGGTGGGAATGACCATGCACCAGACATTGACCGCCTCCCCCAATGCTGCCTTATAGTCATTGAGTGCCTGCGCGAAACGCTGACCGTTTTTGAAGCCGCCGGAAAACAGCTCCAGTGCCCTTGCTTCCGGCGTGCCGCTGTCCCTGACCATCACGCCGCTGTACATGGATACCCTGCCGTATTCCGGCTCCGGTGCAGGTTCTTCGGGGATCTCCGGTGCTTCGGTTTCGGGCAGTTCTGTTTCCGGCGGTTCAGTTTCGGGGATGGTCTGTGCGGTCGTTTCCGTGGTCGTTTCCGCGGTGGTTACGGCAGTTGTGACTGTAGTCTGCTTTGTGGTCGCAGCGGTGGTTTTGTGTGTGGTCTGTGCCGTAGTTTCAGTGGTGGTTTCCGGTGCGGTGCTTTCTGTCGCCGCTGTCGTTTCGGGAGCTGACGGCAGCTCCTGCTGTATTCCGCATCCGGTCAGCAGTACCGCGAGTACTGCTGGGAGGATCTTTTTCATGCTGTTCTCCTTTTCTCTCTATTGATACGTCCGCTGATACGTCCGCAGTGAAACATCGTAACATACGAAAAAAGCCGGTAAACACTTACCGACTTTTTCATTCTGTTTTCATTCATCAGGGAGGTGTGACAGGTGCGGGCGTGTAGGCTTCCAGACCGTAGAACTGTTCTGCAAAATCTGCAAGCTGTTTGCCGTTGAACATCAGATTTCCATAGCTGGTCGCGGAAGCTTCCTTTGCAGCGGAGCTTTCATCGGACGCATTGTTAGAAGAAAATCTGCCGACATAGTTGGTCGAATTGGCCTGTGCGTTGAATACGCCCTTGACTACATAGTTTTCAATGCACACTGCCCAGTTATTCGACTCTGCATCGGATACGAGCTGGTTGACTTCCTCTACAAATTCTCTGATCGCCGCTTCATTTGCTGTTCCAGAAACGTTCGTCAGTACGGATTCCAGACTTGCACCATCCGTAGATGTGATCGTACCACTTCTGTTATACGAAATGATCAGCGCACCGGAAAACGGTGTCGGTGCGGATGCTGTACGATCGAGAACCGCCGCTCTCTGCATCTCTGTCTGTGCCGCATTGAAAATCATGCGGGCATTGGTATTCTCCTCCTTGAGTCGGGCGGAACGATAGTATGTGCTCATTGTGGGAGCAAGGATCGCCGCAAGCACAGCGATGATCGCAATTACGATGATCAGCTCCATGAGCGTAAAGCCCTTGAGTTTTCTGTTTTTCATCATATACACCTCTTTATTACGTCAAAGTCATCTAATAAAAGTATACCATTTTACAGTAAAAAAGTCAACAGATTTCAGACAATTTCGTGGACAAGCGGCTTCCAAAAAAAGCCCTGCATTTTGTAGCAGATTTCACAAATCCTGTGCCCGTGATATTACCATGTGCCGGTTTCTGCAAACTGTACGAATTTTACCAGATCCACCGCCGCCTGCTTTTCATAATTCGGATGCGGATAAGTACCAAGATACTCGTCAGTATCCGTCCTCAGGAAACAGCTGGAGATCGCACATCCCTCGCGTACCTGAATTGCCCATACACTGCTCTTGAGACTGTCAAAATACACATAGACAGCCTTTTCAAAATCCGCATCATAGGAAAGTCCGCTGCCGCTGCTGTGTACCTGATCGGTGTACACGCCATCCGCGATCGAACCGGCAACATCCACCTCACGGCAGGCAGTCATGCCGGCATTATACAAGGTCTTGGCTGTGGAATTGGCATTGCTGTATTTCGCCTTATCCACATATCCGATCAGTGTCGGAACGAGGATCGTAGCAAGCACACCAATGATCGCAATCACTACAATCATCTCAACAAGCGTAAAACCTTTCAGTTTCTTCGTTTTCATTATATTCTCCCCCTCTGTTGTACCATGCTCTCGTATGGCAAAAGCTCAGAAAATTACAAGCTTTCATAATACATTATACCACCGCATTCATATTTTGTCAATAGTTTTTTGAAAAAAAATTAAATTTAATACTTGAAAAACAGTTGCCAACCTGCGGCAGGAATGGTATAATAGAAAGAGGTGATCCATAGAGGATCAGTATGAATCATAAGGAGCTACGCATGTTTAAGAATCTTATCCGAACGGTCTGTGTACTGCTTTCGGGCGCACTGCTGTGCTTATGCACGGCATGTTCTGACAGTGAGGAAAGCGGTGCAGGATTTCTGTTCACCTGTGCCCTTTCGGGGAATCCCGCCTGTCTGGATCCGCAGTACTCGGACGATCAGAATGCAGATATTGTCATCACGAACATTATGGAGGGGCTGGTGCGGCTGGATGAAAACGGGGTTCCGCAGGCTGCCGGCGCAGAGAGCTACACGATCTCGGATGACGGGTTATATTATATGTTCAATCTCCGCGAGGGATGCTGCTGGTACAAAAGCGGCATGTCGGAGGATGAAGTGATACCGGTGACGGCACAGGATTATGTTTTCGCATTCCGGCGGATGTTTGAACCGGAAACGAAGTCCCCCTATGCCAAGGACTTCAACTGTCTGAAGAACGCCAACGCGATCATGGCAGGCTCACTGGGCACAAGTGAGCTGGGCGTTTCCGCGCCGGACGACACGACAGTGATCTTCCAGCTTGAATACACGAATGCCGAGTTTCTGCAATTGCTGGCACAGCCCTGCGCTGTGCCGTGCAACGAGGAATTCTTTCTCTCGACAAACGGCCGCTACGGACTGGACATTGAAACGATGCTGTGCAACGGGCCGTTCTACCCGACCAAGTGGAATTATGATGTATACGGCAGCGACAATTTCATGAACTTCCGCAGGAGTCCCGTGTATTACGATGCGGAGCAGACCGCACCGAGCAGTCTGACGTTCCGCATTCTGAAATCGCAGGGCGCGGCGGATGAATATTTTGCACAGGACAGTGCGGATGTGATCGCAACGCCGAACTACTCTGCAAAATACATGGATTCCAAGAATTACACAGTGACATCCGATTATTCCCATACAATGGGGCTGATCTTCCATCCGGAGAACGAGATCCTGCAAAACGAGGATCTGCGGCTTGCGCTGGCATATGCGATCGACCGTTCGGCATACGCGCCCAAGCTCAGCACGGATCTGCGTCCGGCGTACGGCATCATTCCGCCGGCAGTGAATCTGCTGGGCAGCTCCTATCGTGAGATGCGTGCGGACGAGCCGCTTGCATTGCCCTACGATCCGGCAAAGGCGGCGGAGCTGTTTGCCAAGGCAGAAAAGGAACTGCATCTGAATTCGATGAACACCATCCGCATTCTCGTGTCGAACAACATCAAGGACACGGACGCATTGCTGACGATCTGTCAGGAATGGCAGACGCTGTTCGGGCAGTACATCGGACTGGAAACGGTAACGCAGGAGGAATATGAAAAGCGCATCGCTTCGGGCGATTACAGCATTGCGCTGTACAGCATCGGCGCGGACCGCAACAGCTGTTACAACATGCTGCAGCAGTTCACGGCACAGCAGAAAATGCTGGGCTTTGAGAGCGAGGCATTCAGCGGCATCATGGCGGAGCTTGCGAGTGCCGGAAAGCTTTCGGACACGGTAGAGCTGTACGCCATGGCGGAGCAGGCGGTCATTGACAGCAACGTGTTCATTCCGCTGTTCTACAAGAATTCCTATCTTGTATGCACCGCGGGCAACCGTGACATTGGGTTTGACGCATTTTCGGGCGCGGTCGATTTTAAGTATGCGAAGCATTTTTCTGAATAAATGAGGTGTGGGGTTCGTATTTGCTTTTGAAGATATCGTCACATTAACGAACGCAGGATATCTGGGAGTTAAATGGGATTAATCCAAGAGTACAACGAGCAAGCGAGTTCTTATTATGAGAACTCGCCTGTTTTTTAGGAGGTATATATGATAAATCTGGTGAAATATCAAAAAAACTATGGAAAAAAAGTTCTGTATGTACCAACGGATCTGACAATTCCAAGCAATTCTATCAGCTTTCTTATGGGAAAAAACGGATGCGGGAAAACAACACTTTTAAAGTGTCTTGCAGGATTAGAAGCATATGAGGGCGAAATCCTGTTCGATGGAAAGCCGCTTTCTGCTGTTCGCGAAAAGTGTCTTATCATCTGGGATGATTCCCCCTGCTTTACGAATCTGAACGGACTACAGAACCTGCATATTCTATGTGAAGGACGCAAAACAAAGAATGAAATCAGAAATGCGGCAGAATGCTATCTGGAATATCCCGTGCTGAAGCAGAAAGTCCGTTCCTATTCTTATGGGCAAAAGAAAAAACTGATGCTTGCATTGGCAGATTTACTGAATCCTGAATATCTGATCATGGACGAAATCTCCAATGGTCTGGATGTGGATATGATGGATGAATTAGCCAGACATCTGCTTGAAATGAAATCGCATTGTACGATTCTGCTGACCGGTCATCAGTTTTCTTTCTATGAAAAGGTTGCAGAGCATATTTTTTTGAAACGAAATCAAAAGGTTGTGTATATTGCGCCCGAAATCCGTGCCGAAAAGAATCTGGAGGAAATATATCATGATAAGACAATTGAAAGCTGATTTTCGTTATGCGGTATATTCCAAAATGTTCATCGGGGTGCTGCTTTTATTCTTTTTAACCACATTACTTTCATTTTTTATGAATTACCAAAACGCTTGCTTTGCATATGAATCCTATCAGCGTGATCTGGAGTTTTATCAGCAAGCAGGTAATGATATTGAAGCTGAACTCAATGCAGGCTATACCATTCTTGAAGGGGATACAGTTGAGAATCCACTCGCATATCACCATGAAAAGCTGTCTGCTTCTATATACAGTTTAAAGCCCGATTATGTAATCCCACTTCTTTGTGAAGGCTCACTGGTATTCTTTCCGATACTGGCATCGTTTTTTGGTTTGCTCTGGGCAGCAGCAGATCTGAAATACAAGACACTCAGACATCGGGTGCAGCGATCAGGAAAGCTGGCGAGTCTTTGGAGCAGACAGTTAAGCGGTCTTCTGGTGCTGATCTTCCTTTTCTTATTGACTATACCCTTTGCTTTGGGAATTCAGACATGGTTTTATCATCAGTTCGTATCGAACGTTGCAATGGACACCACAGAGTTTTTGTACATCTCAAAAATCAATGTGAATTATGGCAAGCAGCTGTTATTTGCAGCATTCACCTTAACATTCTACTATGAATTCGGTTACACATTCGGAAATCTGTTAAAGGGAAATCCGATCTCCATTGTTCTGGTCTGCCTTTATGTCTTGTTTATTCCACCGTTATTCGCCTATGACATCGCAAATGTAATGAACAACTTTGCCAGAACAATATTTGAATTTGTCGGCGCGTTTTCACTGACAAAGGTTCTGGATGCATCTTTACTTTGGGGTGGGCTGGAATTAGCATCACTTTTTGCATTCATGCTGTTTTGCAATGTCATACTTGCAAAAAAGCGAAGTGCCTATGTATAAATATCGAACCCTGTGCAGTGTGTAACGCAAGAATCGCATCATTGATCTATTTCAACAAACAGAGATCCCCGTTTTTCACAACGGGGATCTCTTTTTACACTATTTCAGCACGATCCTGTCGTCCTCCGCTGTCAGCAGTCCGCGCGATGCGGCGCAGCTGATGCCGGCATTGACTGCCGTTTCGATCACGCCGCCGCTTCTGCTGAAGCCGAACAGCTTCGCCGTTTCGCGGATGAGATCGGCACGGCTTGCGCTGATCTGTGTGCGCAGGATGCATACCACGCCGTTTGCGATCTCCTCGGCGCAGATGTCCTCCATGCTCCGCTTCTCCGTACCGTCCGGAATGCGGCAGTCCGCATATTCCGCTGGGCTTTGGTCGGTGCGCCAGAAGAACTGTGTGCCGTTCGATTCCGTGATGCGCAGGTCTGCGCGTGCGGCGGCTTCCTCAAACAGACGCTCCGTGCGGCTGCCGATGCGCGTGATGCCCCACGCGCCAAGCACTTTTTTCATGACCACGCGGCGGCTGACGGGAGCTTCCGTGCGCACGACCTGTTCAATGCAGAGAAGAACGCGCTTTCCGGCATCCGCCGCCTGCAGATCCTCCTGCTCGCCCATGTGCGGGAGCGTGCAGGCTTCATACTTCCGACAGCAGTCGGACGGCGCGGGGATCTCCTCCTTGTCAAATGCAAATGCATCGTAGGTATGCGGTTTTTCCGTTTCTGCCGGTTTTCGCTCCTCCGGTGCTTTGCGCGATTCCTCCAGTGCACGTTCTGCCGCATCACGGATGCGCGAAAGCACACGCTCCTTGTTGTCAAGCCATTCGAGCGCGTGGACATGGCAGAGCTGCCAGCCCAGTCCCTGCAATACCGAGGGCTGAAGAATGTTCCTGTCCCTTGCGGTCGAGGTTTCCAGCGCACTGCCGCTGTCGCAGAGCAGACCGAGCAGGTATTCCGAGGGCTTGTCGGGGTTGACGATCGCCGCGTCGATCCGGAAGCCGGAACAGCCGATGCCGCATTTTACATCAAAGCCAAGTCTGCGGATCTCCTCTGCCACTGCCTGTGCAAAGCCGTCCGTATGGGCGGCGGTATGTCCGGCGTTGACCGCAAGCGCGGATCTGCCCCTTGCGGCATATTCGAGGAACGCGCGCAGCTGTGCCACGCCGTCGGAGCTGGTGCGGGACAGGTCGATCTGTTCGGGACGGATGACGGAGAACACCACCATGCCCTTTCTTGCACGCGACACAGCAACATTCAGTCTGCGCCAGCCGCCGTCACGGTTGAGAGGCCCGAAATTCATCGAAACCCTGCCGTCCTTGTCCGGCCCATAGCCCACGCTGAACAGGATCACATCACGCTCGTCACCCTGTACATTTTCCAGATTCTTGATGAAGATCGGCTCATACATGGCGTTTGCATATTCCTCCAGCTTCGGATCGTTCATGTACTCCTCTGCCAGCAGGTCATCAATGAGATTCTGCTATACCACGCTGAATGTGACCACGCCGATGCTCTCCTGACGGAGCTGCTCGTCACGCAGGCGGCGGATGATCTCATCGACCACGGCGCGTGCCTCAGCAGGGTTCTGCTTGGTCTTGCCCTTATCATAGTAGCCGTCCACATGCACCCATTTCACCTCGGAGATCTGGTCGGACGGCGAGGGGAAGGTCAGGAGCTTGTTCTCATAGAACCGCGCATTGCTGAACGCGATCAGGCTTTCATGACGGGAGCGGTAATGCCAGAGCAGGTGCTTCTGCGGCATGGACAGCGCAAGGCAGTCATCGAGCACGCTTTCGAGATCCTCCTGATCGTAATGTTCCTCGTCCACCTGATTGGAGGTGAAGAAGCTGGTCGGGGGGAGCTGACGCGGATCGCCCACGACAATGACATTTTCGCCCCTTGCGATCGCGCCGACCGCTTCACTGGTCGGGAGCTGGGAGGCTTCGTCAAAGATCACGAGGTCGAATTTCGGGAACGCCGGATCAATGTACTGCGCCACGGAGATCGGGCTCATGAGCATACACGGGCACATTCTGCGCAGGAGGTTCGGGATGCTGTCAAAGAGCTTGCGGATGGGGAGCATCCTGCCGCCGCTGCGGATGGCACGCTGGAGAATGGCGATCTCCGAGGATGCCGCACCGCTGCCGGCTGCCGGAATATTGGCAGAAAGGCGCGCGGCAAGCTCCTGCACGGTGAGGGCTTCAAATTCCTTCGCGGTATCGCGGTATTTGCGGATCTGCACCTCGAACTGTGCCTCTTGGAAATCTGCCAGCTCCGGCTGTCTGCGGAACGCGTCCGCGATTACAGCACGGGCAAGCTCACATTCGAGTGCCGGCGCAAGCTCCTCCTCGTGCAGCGTGCCTGCTTCATAGGCATCGGCAAGCTTGGCAAGTCCCAGACTGCGCAGCTCCTCCAATGTCTTTTGCAGTATCGTGCGCTCACGCAGTCCGGAGATGTCGCTGCACCAGCCCTGTGCGGCATCGTGAAGCTTTGTCAGCCAGTCCGCATCCGCAAGCAGGGGCGCGGTGTCCACGGCGTACTGCGTCTGCAATTCCTGCAAAACTGCCGCAAGCTCCGCCGCATTTGCGCAGTTCTGCGCGGTCTGCTGACGAAGTGATGCATCCTCGCCCATCCGGCAAAGTGCCTGCTTCAGGGCAGCGGACTGCGGATGTGCCTGTGCGCGGTCATACAGATGCAGGGAGTTGCCGTACTGTCCGGAAAGTGCCGCAAAATCGGTATCCGCGCCGTTCCACGCACTGCCGAACACCGCTGTCAGGGCAGTGTCCGCATGATCGAGCGACTGCCGGAGTGCGGCATGTTCTGCCAGCTGGTCGCAGAGTGCGAGGTAGCTCTCTGCCGTGATGCTCTGCGGAGCTTTCGCATGAAGCGTCATTTCCTTGATGAGCTTGTTTTTGCCCAGAAGCTTGGGTAAAAACCATTTCTGTTCGTTGCGCTTCCAGTCGAGCCGTGCCGCCGCACCATCCACATTGAAAATGGAGCTTTCGTATGCAGCGGCAAGCTTTCCGTGCAGCTGCGTATAGCTCTCACCGTCACGCATAAGCTGTGAAAGCTGTGCATCCAGTTCCCGTGCACCGCCGCGGAACACGCCGCTGAGATAATCGCCCTGCTGTGCCTCGCGCAGAAGCTCCGTAGCTGCGGCAAAATCCGCATACTGCACCTGCCCATCGAGAGCAAAGCGCGCGCAGAGCGTCTGCCAGTCCGACTGTACCCCGCCGAGGAGTCTTTGCAGACGGCGTGCACACTGTTCAAAGGCATCGCGGATCTCCATGGAATAGTCCGTCCTCCGATAGAGCCGGAGGGCGGTATTGCGGATACCGCCGCATTCCTGTCCGGCGGTGGCAGTTTTCTGCACCGCATCGCGGAAATCCGCACAGCGGTCGGGAGTGCAGGCAGCGGCAAAATCCGCGTCAAAGCCGATCGTGCCCTTGTACTTCACATTCGCGTCATACTGCACGATCGCGTCATACAGGGACATGCCGGCAGGCTGGCTCTCGTGGAGCTGTTCCATGATGCGGTTGAGGGCTTCGCGCTGTGCCTTGAGGGACTGCGCGGTCTTCCGGTAGGCTTCGGGGGATTTGATATGCCCGACCTCCAGCGTTCTGGCAAGCTGTCCGAGGACTGCCTTTTTCTGTGTTTTGTTGGAATGCAGCTCCAGACAGAACGGCGCAAGCCCGATGCCGGCAAGACGCTTCTGCACGACGGAAAGGGCTGCCATTTTTTCTGCCACAAAGAGGACGGACTTCCCCTGATAGAGCGCGTTTGCGATCATATTGGTGATGGTCTGGGATTTGCCCGTTCCGGGCGGGCCGTGAAGGATGAAGCTCTCCCCTCTTGATGCCGCATGGATCGCCGCAAGCTGGGAGGAATCGGCACTTGTGGGGACTGCCATATCCGACGGTGCAACCTTGCAGTCCAGCTCCTGCGGGGAAATGTCGATGGGCTGCGGCTCCCATGTCAGCTTTCCGGCAATGAGGGACGCGACCACCTTGTTTTTGGCAAGCTCCTCGCTTCGCGTGCGGATGTCGTTCCACATGATGAATTGGCTGAACGAGAACTGACCGAGGAATGCATATTCCACGACATCCCAGCCCCTGTGTGCCATGACTGCCTTGCGGATGGTGTTGAATACAAGGGGCAGGTCGATGCCGCTGTCATCAAGCGGGAGGGGGTTGAGTCCGGAAATGCGGATGCCGAAGAACTGGCGGAGCATTTCCAGAAGCGTGATGTTCATCTGTGTTTCCTCGCCGCGGATGCGCAGAATATAGGAGCGTGTCTGCACCTTGCGCACGATGTCCACGGGCACGAGGACGAGGGGGGCATAGCGCGGACGGTCGCTCTGCTCGGTTTCGAACCAGCGCAGGAAGCCAAGCGCGAGATAGAGCGTATTTGCGCCGTTTTCCTCAATGCTCACCTTCGCCTGACGGTGGAGCTTTTTAAGCACGCGCTCCAGCTCCGCTTCCTTCAGGAAGGTGCGCAGACGCTTGTTCTGAAATTCCGCGTCGGCGATCGCGGAGATCAGATCGCGTTCGTTTTCGATCTCATACATCTTGCTGTCGGAAATCGCAAGCGTGACATCCTGCGGCACGGGCATGATGGCAAGCTCCGCGCCCTTTGCCATTTCATCCTCAATCTTTGCCATGTCCGCCGTCAGGAACTGCACATTCGAAGAGCTTGGACGGAAATTCAGCAGGCTGTTGCGCAGGCTCAGATCCAGCAGCTTACGCTCCCAGATGCCCTGTCTTGTGACCGCCTGTTCCGTTGTTTCGACATCATGCAGGCGCAGGTCGATCTCTCTGGGCGCATCGGTGATCTCGCTTTTTTTGCGTGTGCCGAAGTCCGCACAGGCAAACGTGCCGTTTTCCGCAAGCTTCACGGGCATCGGGCGGATGCCGCTGCAGCGGCAGCGGAGGATATCGAGGGCAAGCTCAAAATCCCCGTTTTCCAGAATCGCGTTCGCATGACGCTCGGCATGGTCGAAATCCGTTTTCTTTCCGGCAACAAAATCGGTGCATTCCACAAGGCAGATGCTGTCAATGCCGGCGGCTGTACGCTTGGTGATCGCCGTCACATCATCGGTGACGCATTCAGGAAATGTTTCCTCCTCCAGCCAGCATCCCGCAAATGCGTGCTTTTCCGTAAAGAGCAGCAGCGGACGCAGGTGCACGGACTCCAGACAGGCGGCATAGAGCAGGGCGAGATCCATGCATGTGCCGCATTTCTGCTCCAGCACGGCATGGGGCAGACGCACACGCTGACCGACGGACTCAAAGCTTGCCGGCGGCATGGTGTAGGCGATATTTTCCGCCTGCAATGCCGCATAGATCGCGGCAATCTGCTTTTTGACGATATTCGGATTCTTGCTCTGGTAGCCGGTAAAGGACGGGCTGCCCGTCCATTTTTGCAGGAACTGCGCGGCTTTGCCCATCAGCTCCGCGATTCTGGGGTGATTGGGCGTGACATACGCCGCCGTCATTTCCGGCAGATGGAGCGTGCCGAGCCACTGGTCGGGGGCAAGGAGACTGAGGGGATGCTCCTCACGGAAGATGCATTCTCCGCCGGCGAGCACCTCCACATGAAGGCAGGCTTCAAGCTTTTCGGTCAGTGAATAGAGATAGTCAGGCGATGCGATCAGCTTTACCGGTGCGATCTCCAGCGGTGCATCCGCAAGCAGCTGTTCGAGCACGGTTTCAAAGGGCTTGGCAAATTCCGGCTCTGCGGTGATTTTTACAGTCAGCTGTGACAGTGTTTCACCTGTGAGATTGGTCAGGCGCAGGCTGCGGATGATGGGGACATAATTCTGCTGGAGCGCGAAGCTCACGAATGGGGAGATCTGTGCAGTGACTTGCAGTCTGTTTTCCATGGAGTTACCTTCTTTCTGCAATATGATTATTTACATTATAGCACAGATTTCAAAAATACGCAAGATTCGATTAAAAAAGCATGGAAAAATAACGTATTTTCGCCATCCGCGAAAAAATGTCAGAAAACATCTAAAAAATCTGAAATTACCTCTTGATTTTTTGGTGAAAATATAGTATAATAGAATCACAAGGAAACGCTCCGGAGCAGAGGTTCTTCGGAGATTCCGCATCACATAGCCGTTTACGGCGGATAGGAGTCAAAAATGGATGAGATGAATATCAATCCGGAGATCTTCACCCTGACGGATGAGGAAGGCAACGAGCATGAGTTCGAGCTGATGGACGTTATGGACGTGGACGGCACTACCTACTATGCACTGGTTCCGTATACTGAGGATCCTGAGGCTGCACTGGAGGAGGACACGGAGCTTGTGATCCTCAAGGGCGGTGCAGATGAGGATGGTGTGGACTATCTGACGACCATTGACAACGATGAGGAATACGACCGCATCGGTCAGATCTTCCTTGACCGTATCTCTGAAATGCTGGAGGGCGATTTTGAGGACGAAGTTACGGAAGAGGAATAATCCCCTGCCTTTCGGGCATATTATCTGAGTAAATATTCTGCCTTGTTCGAGTAATTATAGTTTTTATAATCCAACACTCATACTAAGGGAATTTAGCTCTGGATGTGAAGTGCAGACCTCCCGACCACAGCAAAGGGTACTTTTGTATACCTCCTGTGACCATCGGACGAAGGGAGCGTGCAGCATTCAGGCGGATACCCACCTTGCGGATACGCTTGGTTTTATTTCGCTATATGACGGCAAGGCGGATTATTTAATAAACAAATCACAGCATCCGCGGAATACTGCGGATGCTGGTTTTTTCTCTGCGGAGAATCCTGTACGACAAAAGCTGCCGCACCATTCCGGTGCAGCAGCTTGTTTTGTACCTTATACGGGAAGCTCCAGTACAATCTTTACTGTATACTTCAGAATGTTCAGCGCGTCCACAGAGGTGGGCTTGCCGTCGAGATCGACATCGGCATTGCGCTTGCCCTGCTCTGTCAGTTCTTCACCGGTCAGCAGGTTTCTGTTCAGCGACAGTACATCAAGCAGGTTTACCTCGCCGTCTTCGTTGACATCACCGTACATCGTATCATCACTCGGTGCGGTAGTGCTTGTGGGCTTGGTCGTGTCAGACGGCTCAGACGGTGCAGGCTCGGTCGTTGTCGGCTGATCATCCGGTACATAGGTGCTGCCGTCCGGCTCAATACCACCAATGAGCTTGCCGTCGGTGTAGACACAAATATTGTCGGTTCTTACCTCGTTGCCGGTGCCGTGGAAGTAATCGTCCGTGCCGATTTTCAGTCCATCATAGCTCCAGTCATTCTCCGGATCCCACTTGTCGCCGTAGTAGGTACCCATTAAGAACTGGTACTTCTTAGCGGAATTTGCAAAATTGTAGCCGTCAAAGGTTACTTCAAAATAATAGGTGTCTGCAAGCTTGTCGTACTTGTAAGGGCCGGAAACCGTACCGTCTGCCGGTGCCGCTTCCACTGCTGCCTGATCGTACAGCTCATCGCAGACCATACCCATGGGATTGGACATTTCACTGCCGTTGTAGTAATAGCGGATGGAGATATTGTCCAGTTTCTTGGTTGCATTGGTCTTGACATACAGGGAAACCTTGGTCACGCCTGCGCCTGTTGTCTGGAAATCATCAACACCGCAAGCTTCTACCCAATAGCTGACACCGCCGCCGCCTTCTTCATCACTGCCGCCGTATTCCGGTGCAGGCGGGAAATCGGGAGTCACTTCCATGCTCTCGTCGCCGAAGTATGCATAGATACCTGCTGCCGCACCAACGAATGCTGCGTTGTAGTCGATGGTAACTTCGTTGTAAATCCAGTCTGCGGTAGTGTCGTTGTGCTGGTCGCTGCCATCGGGGCCGCCGCAGAGTGCACCGTAGAGGACATAACGATGCTCATCGGGGTCTTCACACTTGGTCAGACCGGATGCTGCACGGTGATGGGGGAACTTTGCAGCATTCTCACTGTAACCTACTACATAGGCACGGTTGAGGGGGTTGTCGCCGAGGATGTAGTCCATCTGGCTCTTTGCCCATTCACTGTATTCGCTGGGCTTGCCGTCGTTGTTATACTTATCATATACATAGGCAATCAGCTGCATTGCAGTATTGTATCTCGCACTGCCCCATGTATTCAGGAATGCATAACCGCCGGGGGATTCGAGTGCCTTCCATACGGGGAAGCACTTTTCTACCTCATCCCAGAAGTCATCATAAACGTACTGGTTCTTGCCCTGTGCAGTTCTTACCATGTCCACCAGTCCGATTTCCGGATAGTTCTGGTTGATTGCACCCCATACGCAGCTTGTGCCACTCCACATGTCGTTCCAGCAATAGCACCAGCCGGAGGGTGCGTAGTAGTCAAAGTACGGTGCCGCTTCTTCCAGATAGGACTTATCCTCCGTGCACAGGAACATCCATGCAGCTGCCCAGCAGTAGTCATCCTCCCACTTGCTGGAACCGTAGTACTGCTTCGGGCCGTCCGCATTGTCACTCAGCTCCTTGGGATTGTCGTTTGCAAACTTCCAGAGAGCCTTTGCATAATCGAGGGACTTTTCTGCATACTCCGGATCAGTATCCTTGAAGTTCAGATAGTTGAGCGCGAGAGAACCTACCGCGGAAACCACATAGTCCGTCTGGGGCTTCTCGGCAGTCAGGAAGAATGCCGGTCTTGCCATTTCATCCACTTCCGGAGAATTCCAGTATGCATGGTCAATATCACCGTCACCCACCTGATAGCAGTGTGCAATGACTGTACCGCTGTCATCACGGAAGGTGCACTTCATCAGATAATCGTTGAAATAACGCAGGATGGTTTCAATATGCTCATCCTGTCCGGTCTTTGCATAGGAATCGCGGAATTCATAATAACCCCAGCCCAGTGCAGCAGCGGAATAGTTCTCCGGCATACCGAATTTTACATGGTCGCCGGCATCGTGGAAACCGCCGGCTACGTCAATGTAACCGTCACCGTCCGGATCGAGTACATCCGCGTACTTGTCCATAAAGCTCTGGGAAAGGTTTGTGCCCACGCCGTCCGTAATCGGCTGCATGGGAACCTGTGCGTCATAAGAGTGGCAGTCATCTCTCCACACATAGCGGGTATTCTCACCAACTCCCGTACCGCACATATTCGCATCGTAGAAGTACATGGAATACTGCAGGAGCTTTGCATAGTTATAGCTGCTCTCTGCGGCATCCGCCTTCATGCCGACCTGTGCCGGTGTCAGCACTGCGGCAAATGTGCCCACCAGTGCTGTCGCAGTCAGTGCCGCAATGCCGCTGCCGGCAGCCTTGCGGATGCGTTCCATCATTGTTCGCTTCATAATGATCTTCCTCCATTTCTGATTCAGCTGCGGCAAAGACGCAGATGCCGCCGCTGTTCATAATCGTGTCATGTTTTGAACACACTTTCATTATAATGCATCTTTTCCGAAATGTCAATTACTTTTTGTCAAATTTGTAGAATATATACCAAAAATTAACGTAAACGTCCTACCGATTACTTAACTTTTTTCTTTTTCCGCACAGAGAATCCAAAATCACCGCATTTTCTGCCCAGCGCGAAGTATTCCCCATGCGCATAGGCAAGCAGTCCTGCCTGCTGGAGGTTCAGTTTGCCCTTGCTGTCCACAAAACGTTCCTCCACCTGTACAGCGAGGATCTCGGCAAGGAACATGGTATGCGAACCCAACTCCTGCACATTCGTCACGCGGCATTCCAGACTCACCGGACAATCCGCAAGAATGGGGGCGGATACCTGCGAGGCAGGAGCAAGCGTCAGTCTGCATTTTTGGATCTTATCCACCTTCGCGCCGCTTTTCATGCCGCAGAAGTCCGTGATCTTCCCCATGGCAGAGGTCGGCAGGTTGATGACGAATTCTCCGGACTCCTTTATAATAGGAAAGGAATGCCGCGACGGGCGCACGGAAATGTATGTCATTGCCGGATGCGTGCAGACGATCCCCGTCCATGCCACCGTCAGCACATTCGGATGCTCCAGTGTGCCACAGGTCACCAGTGCCGGCGGCACAGGGCCGAGCAGCGCACTCCCCTTCCAGATCAGTTTTCCCATAAGAATTGCTCCTTTCAGCACATTATTGAAATCAAGCACTTTATTGACTTGCTTGCGATAACAAAATGTAAAATATGACCCTGTATTTACTTCACAGTATCTTCATTTTATTGTAACACATTTCATTGGAAAAAGCAACCATTTCTTTTCGCACAGCCACAATTTTTGCCAGAGCAGGAAATCCCTGTCTGACGAATTTTGCCACAATTCTGCGATCTTTTTTGCATATCCGGCAATGTGTGTACAAAACGTGAATTGCGCTCATTTTGCGCCGGAAATAATACTTTTGGTAATTTATCAAAAAAATTTTAAAAAACGGTTGATTTTGTGGTGGAAATGTGTTATTATATTAGTAAGAGTATTTTTTGGATAGGAGGATTGCTATGCAGATTTTTCTGATTCGTGAAACGAAGGGCAATGCTGTACATGCAACGGAAGCAAGAAAGAGAACCGGATGCGGCATCAATCTGCAGAAGCCGGAAAACATGGCGAGATATACCATGTGCGGTTCTGTTGAAGATGCGATCGGTCTGATGACTGAGGTTACATGTGAAAAGTGCCAGACCGTTTTCACCAAAAGAATTCTGAAAGCTGATCGCAGAGAAATGGATCGTATGCTGAAAGAGGAAAAAAAGCGTATGAAGACCATGGGGGAGGATCCGAATCTGGTATCCCTTGCTGAGGTACAGCAGGAACGCCAGAAGCAGGCAGAGCGTGAAGCACGTTCTGCTGCACGCGCTGCAAGACGCGAACAGGAGGAGGCAGAGGCAAGAGCCGCTGCTGCCGCAAAGGCTGCGGAAGAAGCTGCGGCTGCTCCGGCAATTCCGGTAACTCCGCCCGCACCGTCTGCTCCCGTTGCTCCGGCAGCTCCCATTGTTCCGGAAGTTCCCGCAGTACCGGAAGCACCCGTACCGAGCTTCCAGCAGTATGTACCGCCGGTGAAGAAGCCTGCTCCGGCTCCTGTACCTACCGGCCCTGCACCTACACATACATCCTACGGCGGCTTTGCACTTGACGGTGACCTCGCACAGTTCGCACTTCCCAAGACCGCAGTTGATCCTACAGCGGCTGCATTTGCCGCAAATGAGGGCAGAAATCCCAACATCCTTGCACAGCAGAAGGAAGCCGC
>CALGTT010000004.1 GCA_937901485.1 uncultured Ruminococcus sp. | reverse complement strand
GGGGTGGGGAGATGTTGAACGAAGTAAAACAGAGGGGACGGGGCTGTTAGCCTGCACCCCCGAGTCCCGCTTTTTATCCTCTGTCCCATGAAAGGAGAACCATTATGAAAGTCAGTGGCATTATCTGTGAATACAACCCCCTGCACAACGGTCATGTGCACCACATCCGCGAAACGCGGGCAAACGGAGCAACGCACATCATCGGCGTGATGAGCGGTAATTTTGTACAGCGCGGCGACACCGCATTGCTGGACAAGTTCGACCGTGCACGCCTTGCGGTCAATGCCGGAGTCGATCTTGTCATCGAACTGCCCGTTGCCTTTGCGACAGCATCGGCGGAGCTGTTCGCGACCGGTGCGGTGTCCATCCTGCACAACCTCGGCATTGTCGATGAGCTGAGCTTCGGCAGCTCCTGCGGCGATCAGGAATGTCTGGAGCTTCTGGCAGAGGCTTCCATGTCCACGACGGAGTTCTACCGCGACCGCATCCGCGACCGCATGAAGGAGGGCGAATCCTATCCGGCGGCGGTCTGGGAGGTCGTGCGCCAGCGTTACGGCAACAAGGTCGCAGGCATGATGCTCGACCCGAACAATGTCCTTGCCATCGAATACATCAAGGCGATGACCAAGCTCAACGCCTCGTTCAAGCCGTTCACCATCCAGCGGCAGTGCGTGATGCATGACAGCCTTTCCCCGAAGGAAATGTTTGCCAGCGCAAGCTTTATCCGCAAATCCTTTGCAGAGGGCGATCCGTCCTACCTCGACTACATCCCGCGCTACACCGCACAGCTCCTGACAAGGCGTATGCAGGAGGGCAGAACGGCGGATATCCGGCGGCTGGAGCGTCCCATCCTCTACCGCATCCGCACGATCACGCCGGAGGAGCTTCTGGAGCTGCCGGATGTGAACCAGTCGCTCCAGAACCGCATCTGTGCGGCAAAACACGCGAACAGCTGGGACGAGCTGCTCGGCGCGGTCAAGACCAAATGCTACACCATGTCCCGTATCCGCCGCATCCTGATGTCGGCACTCATCGGCATCCGCAAGGTCGATCAGAAATACTATCCGCCCTATGCGCGTGTGATCGCGTTCAATGAGCGCGGCAGGGAGCTTCTGGGGATCGCCAAGCAGAAGAGCAGCATCCAGATCGGCACTTCCCTTGCAAAGCTCAGTGAGACTTCCAGCCTTGCGGAGAGCTTTGTGCGGCTGGAGGAGCGTGCTTCGAATGTCTATGGGCTTGCAATGGCGGATATGTTCTCTGCGGAGAAGGATTTCCGCGCAAAGATCGTACCGGAGGTGTTCTGATGAGCGGACTGCATGACAGCATACACGGCGTGATCCTCGATCTGGACGGCACTCTGCTCGATTCCATGCCCCTGTGGCACGAGATCGACCTGCGGTTTCTGGGCGAGAACGGCATCGTGCCGCCGGAGAATATTTCCGATATTGTGGGGAAAATGAGCATTACGGAATGGGCAGAGTATTTCATCCGTGAATTTTCCATGCCCTACACGCCGGAGTATGTCATCCGGCGCATTGAGGAGATGGCAGAAACGGCATACCGCGAGAGCATCCCCCTCAAGCCCCATGTCGGGACATTTCTGGACACGCTCGATGCGCAGGGACTTCCCTACGGCATCGCGACCGCAACCTACCGCAATTCTGCGCTGGCGGCACTGCGGCGGCTGGGGCTTGCAAAACGGGTGCGGTTTGTGCTGACGGGCGAGGATGTTTCCGAAGGCAAAACCAGCCCTGAGATCTACCTGCTTGCAGCAGAAAAGCTCGGCACTGCACCGGCAGAAACGCTGGTCGTAGAGGATGCACTGCATTGTGTGCGCACGGCATCCGCAGCAGGCTTTCTGACTGCCGGAGTCTATGATGCGGCAGTTCTTCCCGAAGAATGGGCAGAAATGCAGAAGCTCTGTACAGTGACGGGAAAAGATCTTCCGGAGATCTGGGATGCGCTGACAAAATAGGGATACTGAACGATATGCAACAAAAAACCGCTGCGTTTGCAGCGGTTTTCATATTATTCCGTTGTTGCAGTCGTATCCTCTGCATCATCATGCTCCACACAGTCGATCGCGATCTTGTAAACACCGGATGCCCAGACAGTGCTTGCACCGCTGAACGAGATCTGCGAATCCCCTGTGAAGGACTGGCTCTGTGCCACATTATAATTGGTCAGGTCAACCGTGACCACAATATCCTTTGTACGCAGTTCATCAAGCACCGCCGGCGGGCCGATCACGGAGATCGTCAGCTCCTTGGTGATGACCTTGAAATCATAATTGCTCGGCGCATTGATGATGGAGATATTGTCACTGCCCACCTTGAAGCTGCGCATTTCCAGCCCCTCCGGATCGAGCGTCAGCGTTACCTCCTGCAAGCCGCTCTGGTTGATGACACCATCTGCCACCGGAACGGTAAAGACGTTGCTGTAGCGCAGGTGAATGTCCTCCAGCTTCAGATAGCCCAGATTCCACTGCTCCTGATTGATGAGCGACGCGCTGTTGGCAGCAAGCGTGATCGTATCCGCGGACAGGATCAGCCGTTTGCGCAGCCATTCCATATCAAAATTCGCAGGCGCATTGCGCACATCATAGGTCAGCGGCAGCTCCTTCTGCGTCAGCACAGGAATGTCGATCATGAAATTGACCGCCGGCATTTCGTAGGCTTCCTTATCCAGAATGGAATTGTCCTCATTGTACAGCGTCACATTGGAGCTGTAGAGTACATAAGAGCTGTCGATCTCTGCGTATTTGTCCGACTTGACGACCACCTTGCTGATCGCGTCAAGCTGTGCAGAGGGCGCGGTAATGTCGATTTCCGGCGGATTGCAGGCAACCTCATTCATCGTATGCCCTGCCTTGATCACCACGTTCGGAAACTCCGGCGTAACG
Organism: uncultured Ruminococcus sp.; assembly: GCA_937901485.1. Taxonomy (GTDB): domain Bacteria; phylum Bacillota; class Clostridia; order Oscillospirales; family Ruminococcaceae; genus UBA3855. The sequence continues at coordinate 21,362 of CALGTT010000004.1, read as the reverse complement.
GGGAAGGAACGCGTTTCGATCTTGTCAAAAGCCACATTTGCACGCGGCGGCGATATGGTGTTGACCGTAAAGTCAATGTTCTTGTTCGATTTCACCGTGATCTCCAGCGGATACTCCCCCGCCGCATTCACATGATCCAGCGATACGCTGGCGATCAGATCCTCCGCGCTCAGTGAACCGACCTTGGAACGGCTGCCCTCGATCTGGACATTGACCGTTTCCACATTGCTCGACACCATGCTCAGACCGTAGATCTCAGCCGCAGTGCCCTCCGTTTCCACGACCAGCGGAATATTGTAGATCGTCACCGGCGTGGTCGGGTAGACCGTCACAGAAATGGTGAACCAGATCAGCAGTGCCACAGCGATGGAAAAGACAATCGTCGCCGGCTTGCTGTTGGTCAGGCGGTTTATCAGGGACTTGACATTACTCATTTTCATCATTTGCCGCCTCCTTTCCCTTGCGCAGCCTGGAGGAAAGCCTCCGCTTGCCGTCCGCAGGCTTGGGGATCAGACGCTCCGTCAGCAGATGCTGAAGCTTGTCACGGGTAAAATTGCGCGTCAGATTGCCGTTTTCCGCAACGGAGATCTGTCCGGTCTCCTCGGATACCACGATCACGAGCGCATCGGAATTTTCACTCATGCCGATCGCCGCACGATGGCGCGAGCCGAGCTGTTTGTTGATCAGCTCCTCCTTCTGGGGCTTTGGCAGGAAACATGCCGCTGCAAGGATCATGCCGTCACGCATGATGACCGCGCCGTCATGGAGGGGCGTTTTCGGGTAAAAGATATTGCCGAACAGCTCCTTGCTGGGTGTGGCGTTGACGATCGTGCCGTTCTCGATCTGCTCACCGAGCTTGGTTTTCTGTTCAATGACGATCAGCGCACCCGTGCAGCTTGCACTCAGCTCCACGCAGGAATCACAGATCGCCTGAATGGCAGTCTCCCATTTTGCCGTTTTCTCATCACTGCTGCTGCCGAAGCCCAGTGATTTCAAACCGAACTGGGTATGACCGAGCTTTTCCACGGCACGGCGGATCTCCGGCTGGAAGATGATCAGCAGGGCAATGATGCCGATATCAAACGTTGCCTCCAGCAGATAGGTGATGGCTTTCAGCTCGATCGCCTTGCTGATACCATAGGCAACCAGCAGGAACACGATACCCTTGAACAAGGGGCCGGCTCTTGTCTCACGGATGAATTTGAAAACATAGTAGATCAGATAGGACAGCAGCGCAATGTCCACAAAGTCCACAGGATGCATGGTTCTCAGTACGCTGTATATGGATGTCCAGATGTCATTCAGAGACATTTGCTCACTTCCTTTCGTTTGTTGTTCTTTTCTTTCGATCTTTCTGTATGTACGGGGGCGCGTGTCCCCCTTTTTAACATCATACCACAAATCTGCCAATTTTGCAATAGTCTTGCGTAATTTACAGGCTATATTTTTTGACACAATGCCCCGATCGTGTCTGCAAGCCGATGAACATCCTGCACCCTGCTGAATACGGATGGCGCAAAGCGCACAGTTCCCTCCTGCGTGCCGAGCGCGTGGTGCGCAAGCGGCGCACAATGCAGTCCCGCCCGCAGGCAGAAGCCATGCTTTGCAAGCTCTGCGGCGGTTTCCTCCGAGGGCTTGCCGCGGAGATTGAACGACACGATGGGCACATAGTCCGCACGCGGACTGCGGTAGACGATCACCTGCGGTATGGCGGACAGCCTGCGGATGAGCAGTTCACAGAGCATGGTTTCTCTCCGGTAAAGCTGTGCCATCCCCTTTCGCTGCACAAACTCCAGCCCCGACCGGATGGATGCCGCACCTATGACATTGAGCGTACCGCTTTCGAGTGCGTCCGGCAGGAAATCCGGCTGATCGGGCTGTCCCGAAAGGCTGCCCGAACCGCCCTGCATCAGCGGCGGCAGGGGGAATTTCCCGTCCGTGATGAGCATTCCCGTGCCGGTGATGCCATAAAGCCCCTTGTGTCCGGCGGTGCAGAGGATGTTGATGCCGTCCGACAGCTTCACCGGCAGGATGCCGCACGCCTGTGCGCCGTCCGCAACCATGCAGATGCCGCGTTCCTGACAAAGTGCGGCGATCTCCTTCCACGGGAGGATCTGTCCGGTGACATTGCTTGCAAGCGTGCAGATGACCGCCCTTGTATCGGGCTGGAGCTGGGAACGGAAGCTCTGCACGGTTTCCTGTGCCGATTCCCTGACGGCGGCAATGCTGTATCGGATGCGTCCCTGTTTCGCCAGTGCATAGACCGGACGCAGGACGGAATTGTGTTCAAGATTGCTGATGACAAAATGTCCCCCGTCCCGTGCAAGCCCCTGTATCGCCAGATTCAGCGCGTGGGTGCAGTTTGCGGTAAAGACCACATGCTCCGGCTCTGCCCCGAAGAATGCCCCTGCTGTTTCCCTTGCAGAATACACCAGCTCCGAGGTCCTTGCCGCGATCGGATGACCGCCGCGTCCGGCACTGCCATAGCGGGCGATCGCCTTTTCCACTGCAAGGCGGACTTCGGCGGGCTTGGGATAGGTGGTGGCGGCATTATCAAAATTGACGATCATGTGCCGTCACGCTCATTTCTCATACTGCGCACGGTGATCCCCTGCCGTTCGAGCAGTTCACGCGCGGCATTGCAGTCCCCGACAATGCGCAGACCGAAGCCGCAGCCCTCCCTGCCGGTACTGCGGATGACCTCCGCGGCATAGCCGTTTGCTCTCAGAAGCCGCTGTGCCTTGCGTGCAAGTGTATCCGACGGCATCACAGCTCTGCATATCATAGTTATCACCCCTTCTGATTGGTATACTACAGTTTATGCAGAAGGGATGGGGACGGTTCTATGCCCGCTTTTGCAGGAGCACGACGCAGTGCGCGGAAATGCCCTCCTCGCGTCCGGTAAAGCCCAGACGTTCCTCGGTAGTTGCCTTGACGCTGACGCGATCCGCGGAAATTTCGCAGACCTTGGCGATATTTTCACGCATCTGCGGAATATGGGGTGCAAGCTTCGGTTTCTGCGCAAGGATGACGGCATCAAGATTGCCCACAGCATAGCCGTTTTCATGGATGAGCTGCACCACATGGCGCAGAAGCTCCAGACTGTCCGCGCCCTTGTAGCGCGGATCGGTGTCGGGGAAATGCTTGCCGATGTCCCCAAGCGCGAGTGCGCCCAGAAGGGAATCGGAGATCGCGTGGAGCAGGACATCCGCGTCAGAATGTCCGAGAAGTCCGAGGGTATGGGGGATTTTCACGCCGCCGAGGATGAGGTCGCGCCCCTCGACGAGCTTGTGCACATCATAGCCATGTCCGATGCGAATCATAACAGCACCTCCGCAATTGCCCGGTCTTCGGGCGTTGTGATCTTGATATTCGTATAGTCGCCCACGGTCATATAGACGCGGCAGTTGAGGGCTTCCACGAGCTGGCAGTCATCGGTGAAGTCCAGACCGTGCTCCGCGGCAAAATCGACCGCCTCAAAATACAGGCGTTTCCGGAACACCTGCGGTGTCTGGGTAATGTAAAGGGACGGGCGGTGGGGGGTGTCGATGATCAGCCCGTCGTCAACGACCTTGATCGTATCCTTGACCGGCACACCGAGCGTTGCACCGCCGAACACATGGGCATCCTTGATGACCTTTGCAATATGTTCGGGCTTGACCAGCGGTCTTGCGCCGTCATGCACGGCGATATACTGGGTATCGGCGGACACGCATTTCAGACCGCAGATAACGCTTTGCTGGCGGGTATCGCCGCCCTCGGTAATGGCTTTGAGCTTTGTGATGCCGAGGGCTTTCGCGGTTTCCTCGATCGCGGCATTGTTCTCGGCTTTGGTGACGATGATGATCTCCGCGATCTCCGCGCAGGCTTCGAACTTTTGCAGGCAGTGCCCGATGACATTGGAGTCACCGAGGGGCATGAGGATCTTATTGATGCCGCCCATGCGCGTGGCATTTCCGGCACAGACGATAATGGCAGAGGTGTCCGCAGGGCGTGCGGTGATTTCTGACATGATACTCCCTCCTTCTTGGGTGATTTCTTCTTATGATAAGTATACCATATCTTATAGGAATGTGTCAAGTTTGAGCATAAAAATGTCCGCCGAAGGCGGACATCATTTTCGGGTTATACCAGCCCCAGCATATCCTCCACGAGGATCTTGGAACGATAGCCGACTGCGGAATTGACCACTGCGCCATTGCGGAATACGAGCAGTGCCGGAATGCTGGAAATGCCGAATTTTGCCGCAAGTGCCGGCTGATCATCGACATTGACCTTGCCGACCTTGACGGAATCGGCGTATTCCTCCGCGATCTCCTCCACGATGGGCGCAAGCATCTTACACGGGCCGCACCACGGTGCCCAGAAATCCACGAGCACGGGCTTGTCGGACTTGAGCACTTCTTCTGCGAAATTGTCGGCGGTGATGGTGATTTCTTTCATTATGATGACCTCCTTATGGCTGTGTTTCGGGGATATCCCCCGCAGTTACTTTGACTTGTAGTACAGCATACAATGGCAGTACCCCTCAAAATCGGGATCCTTGATCTGGTCGCGGAACTCCTGACAGATGCACTTGTTCTCCTCCGTGCGTTCAAGCTGGCACGGGCAGTAGCCGCCGGTTTTCTCCAAGCCCTCCTTGACCATTTTTACCACTTCTGCGTCCTCATTGAATGTGACCTTCATTTTTAATACCTCCTCTATTCCTCCGCCGTCAGCTCGTCCAGAAAGGCTTCGAGCTGTTCTGCGGACATTGCACCCATGTAGCTGTTCCGGATCGTGCCGTCACTGCCGATGAAATACGTCACCGGCACGCCGTACACGCTGTAGGCATTCGCCGCGCTTGTGAGCGTGTCGTAGTATACGGGGAATGTGTAGCCGTTTTCCGTCATGAATTTCTCCACGATCTCCTTCGTCTCGCGCTGTCCGTCGGTGAGGTTGACCATGAGAAATTCCACATCCTCGTGCGCCTTGCTTGCCGCCTCAAATGCCGGCAGCTCCGATTTGCACGGGCCGCACCATGTCGCCCAGAAATTCAGCACAAGGGGCTTGCCGAAACGCGAGGACAGCTTCACGCCCTCCCCCGATCGGCTGAGCACGGTGAAATCCGGTGCCTGCGGTGCGTTTTTCTCCGATGCACCGCCGGAAAGCTCCTGCTTTGTATATTCACTTGACAAAATGCGGTAGCCTGCCGCCGCGCCGCCGATGAGCACACCGAGGGCGAGCAGGAGAAGAATGAATTTTTTCTGTTTCATAACACACCTCACGAAAAGATCGCCATCAGCCGTCCCATCCAGCCGAAGGCAATGCAGATGCCCGTCAGGATGAGGAAAATGCCGCTGACAAGGTTAATGACGCGGTAATGCTTCTTGATGAATGTGAACGCTGTACCGAGCTGTTCGAGGAGAACTGCCGAGAGCAGGAACGGCACGCCGAGTCCGAGCGAATACGTCACCAGCAGGAGCACGCCCTGCACTGCCGTACCGGATGCGGAGGCGAGCATGAGTGCCGAGCCGAGAAATGCACCAACGCAGGGCGTAAGGCTCACCGAATAGATCAGACCGAACAGAAACGCCGAAAACACGCTGTTCACCGTATGCATCCCCTGCATTCCCCGAAACAGCGGGATGCGGATGATCTCCAGATAATGCAGTCCGAAGAAGATGACGATCAGACCGCAGATGATGTTGACAGCCGTGCGGTAATCCGCGAGGAATGCCCCGATGCTTCCGGCAAACAGTCCCATCAGGCTGAACACCAACGTAAATCCCAGCACAAATGCGCCGGCTCTGACGAGCGTGTGCTGTTTCTTGTCCGCATTGCCGGCAAAATACGACAGATACACCGGCAGCATGGGGAGCATACAGGGGGAAATGAATGAGATGATGCCCTCTAAAAACGTGATGAGAAACTGCATGGAATACCTCCGTTTTTCAGTGCTGCAAGGATTACATTGTCTTTATTATACCACGATTGCGTGGAAAAGTAAAGTTGTTTATGTGGGAGAAGCGTGAAAAAATGATGGAGAAAGCAGTATGCCTTCCCCATCCTGTTCAGATCCTATTCCACCAGAATTGCCCTCACACTCACGCGGCTTCTGCCGCTGATCGTGCAGGTGAACAGCGTCAGATCCCATTCGTCCGCGCCGCTTTTCATGGTTTCGACATCATAGCCGTCAACCATTTCCGTCTGGAGCACCTCATAAACGTACACCGTACCGGTCGTATCCGTGAACCGGATCTCATCACCCGTATTGAGTGACTGGATCTCCCCGAAATGTGAGCTGAAATTATGCGCCGCAAGGATCAGATCCCCTGCCGCCGCCGAGCCTGCATATCTGCACGGCGCAAGGCGCAGGTTCGCATAGCTCCAGTCCTGCATCACCGGCAGCTCCACACCCAATACGGGAATGGTCAGCACACCGGCATAATACCTGCCGTCCAGCTCCGCAGTCGGATCGGTCGGAGCAGCTGTTTCTTCCGTGGTTTCCTCCTCGTACTGCTCATAGAACGCATCCTCCGACGGCATGGGCACGGTGAACACCGCCTCCGTCGTTTCAGTCGGCGTGTTTTTGGTGATCTCCTGCTTCAGCTCCCGCAGGATCTCTATGGATGCCGCGCCGCTCTGCCTGTCCTCATGCAGATTATAAACAACAAGGAACAATGCCGCGGCAAGCAGCATTGTTCCCAGTACGATCATGAGATTCGAATAGTTTCGATTCATGCATTTACTCCTTTGTCCGAAGCTTCAGACCGATCGCTGTCAGTACAGCACCGGCAATGGCGAGCACCGGCACGGGCCACCAGAGCTGTCCTGTCTGCGGCAGTTTTTCGGGTTTTGCGGGCTTCGTTGCTGCTGTGGTTGTGGTAGTAGTTGTTGTGGTGGTAGTTGCTGTAGAGGTCGTTTCCGTCATCAGTGCCATTTTTGTGGTGGTGGTTTCTGTGTAGGCTGCCACGCTCGTTGTCGTAGTGCCTTGTGAAGTGGTCGTGGTCGTTACCGTAGTCGTGGTCTCTGTCGCAGCGATGGATGTCTCATAGGTATCGTCATTCCAGTAAAACAGATCCTCATCGTAGGTATTGACAATGGCATACTGCAAACCGTTGTTGGTGTAGATCACGGCATAATCCCGCGGTACTTTTTCCTCAATCACAGACCATTTGCTGTATTTGGTCGCAGTCCATGTATAAGTCCAGTCATTGGATGCATCCAGTACAATGGAATCATACAGCACACCGTCACGATAAAGCTTGGCTGTGATGGAGGTCGGGCGAATCTTTGAAAAATCGTCATCATCCACCCAGATCTTTTTGACGGTATACTCGTAGGTCTCCTCTGTCCAGCTCATGAATTTGCTTTTAGGATAGGCGATAATGTCCACTTCGCTGGTGTCCGGTGCCGGAATTTCAATGATGAACGGAGAATAGCGGTAGAAGGTATCCCCTTCCTTGACCGCATCACCGATGAGCAGATACAGACCATAGGGAAGCTCTTCGAATTTTACCATGCCCTGTGCATCGCTCGTCTGCTCATCAAGGGGCGGGATCTTATCGCTGTCGCAATAGCCCGCAAGCGTCTGAGCTGCATCAGCAAGCGCGGATTTTGACGTATCTGCGAGAGAAACGGGGTAGTAGAAATCCTTATTGAGCCGATAACTGCCGTCCTCGGCACGTTCACCGATACAGTGGATCTCCCAGTCAACATCACTGAGAATGATACCCTCCTGTGTCTGACAGAATATGGTCAGAGAACCGATGGGATCGGCAGCGGATGCATATACCGGCAGCATTCCGGCGATCATCCACAAAAGCATTCCGAACATGCACAGCAGAAGCGGCAGCTTCCGGCATATTTTCATACGCATATCAATCATCATCCTTTCTGTCAGGTAAATGATACAGGGGATTGCGGTAGGGAATATCTCTGCGCTTTCTGCCGCTGAACGTCCAGAAGCAGAGCAGAAGCAGTACAAGCGGTGCGGAGATCAGCGGAACGACCAGCAAAGGATCCATCTGCACCGCATCCGCGGAAACGCGGACAGTGCGTTCCACCACGGTATCAACGCGGCGGGAGCGCAGGAGCAGTCTGTGGGTATTGACACCATAGGGTGTGCAGGTCATGAGAGTCACGATATCCCTGCCGGGGAGGATCGCCAGCTTTTCCATCTCATGGGGGAGCACGATGAGGATCTGTTCGACCTCATAGGTAAGCACCTCGTCGAGCACGGTAATGGTAAAGGTATCACCGACAACGAGCTGGTCGAGGTCGGTAAAGAGTCTCGCGGAGGGGAGTCCTCTGTGTGCGGAGAGGACGCAGTGGGTATTTGCGCCGCCGACGGGGAGGGACGTACCTTCGAGGTGTCCGACCGCGATATTGAGGACGGCTTCGCCGGTGCCGTGGTAGATGGGCAGCTCCACATTGATCTGCGGAATAGTGATATAGCCCATGATTCCGGTGCCGGAGATATCGAGTGCGGCATCATAGCCGCCGACATCATCGTAATTGACGAACGGAGAATCGACAACGAGCAGGCGTTTGTTATAGCCATCTGCGCCTGCGAGGAGTTCTTCATAGTGGCTGTTGTCGATCTCGGTCAGAGCTTCGCTGTAGCTTGCGATGGCGCGGCTCTGGACTTTGGAGTTCCACCAGTCGCTGATGGTCGGATAGAGCATCACGGAGAGACCCACCAGAAATAAACATGTTAAGATGATAGTTGAAAGTACGTTTTGTTTCTTCTTCATGGGGCCCTCCCTGATGGCGGACGGCGGCGGAGAGATGCCGCCGTCCGCATCGGTTATTCAATCAGATTAGTTTAACGAAAGTGTGTTTGTTTGTCAGTTGTGAGGGGATTTATTCCTCGTTCTTCATGCGCTTCTTAGCGATCAGAGCCACGCCTGCGCCAGCTGCCAGTGTACCGCCGATCACGTAGAACAGGGTTGTACCGATGCCGCCGGTGCTGGGGAGTACGGAGCCCTTGTTATTGGTTACAGTTGCATTTACAATACCACTCTGTGTATTACCATCTGCACTTGTTCCATCTACGCTAACAGCCAAAGTCTGAAGAGCGTCGCCCGCTGTGCCAGTCCATGTCTGATTATGAACTGTCCCTGCAGTAATCACAATCGCAACATCCTCTGTGAGAATATTATAACCAGACGGAGGTGTTACTTCCTGAAGTGCATATGTACCGTCATCCAAACCGATAACTTTGAACAGACCATTGGAATCAGATGTCAGTTCAGAAGCGTCAGTTTTTTCAGTAGTCCAACCAGTTACAACACCACTATCATTCACCTGTACATAGTTACCTTCAGCATCCTTGAGGTAGAATACAGCATTCTGCAGCTTTTTTGTAGAGTCAGCAGCATCGACCTTTGTAGTATCCAGTTCGTATGTAAATACAATAACCTTATCCACCGGAGTCTGTCCGGTTTCATTCGCGCCGCTACCTTCCTGGTTGGGGTTATTAGAATACTCCAGATATACCTGGTTGGGGTTACCATCAAGACCGATCTCTGCGTCAACGTCCAGTGTTGCAGTATATTCAACCTGAATCTTACTGGAAGCTGTAACGCCATCAATTGCTGTTACATCAGAACAAGAAATCGTCAGTACACCATTTGCTTCTGTGATAGTAAATTCCCCTGTAATATCAGCAGGATCACCCGTGGTATTTACGAGCCAAACCTTTGCGTCATCATTATAATCCAAGCCTGCACTCAATGTATCATGGAAGATATACTTATATGTTTCATAGGAGTTCAGTGTATCCGGCAGAGTACCATACAGCTTGAACGGAACAGCATCACCAATTGTCCAGTCAGCTACGTCATTATAATTTGCGCCATAACCATCATTGCCAGTATACTTCACGTTTTCCTTTACCTTCTTTTCTACAGAGGGAGCGGAATGCTTTGCGTCCAAAGTAACGGTTTCATCATCTGTTACACGCACTACATAACGAGTCTTTGCACCAGAATTGGGGTTGGTTCCACCAGGATTTGTAGGTGCAGCAGAATCCAGAATCAGGTAATAACCATCCGGAAGTCCAGAAATCGTGTCACCGCTTACATTACCAGAAGTACTTGCGGTCTTGATGTTAGCTGCGACGAGTTCTGCAAACTTCTGTGCTTCTGCGCTATCATTCTTAAATGCATCATTAGCCAATCCCACAGACACATCATAAGCCGATGTGTCACCTGTAAAATAGCTACCGATAGTTGCATCACCTTGAAGAGCTGTCAGCAGTGCCACACCATCTACACCATCACCCCACTGAATACTTGCCAGAACACCAGATTCGAAATCACCAGAGAAAATCTGGTATGCGGAGTAGGTATGTGTTGCACCATCCTTGTTGGTGAGTGTAATACTGTTTCCTGTTTCGCCATCTGCGACTTTTGCCGCAAAACCCGTCATCATCGGCACTGCCATACAAGCTGTCATAGCTGCTGCTGCTGCGATCGCTGCAAATCTTCTCATTTTTTTCATAATAATTCTCCTTTTCGTAATGTGTGGGGGGAGCGGGGATGCCGCTCCGCCGCCGTTTGTTTGTGATTGTAAATTGTTGTTTATGCGTCTGCGCGGCTCCTCTGCCTGCGCTTGAGTACGAAATATCCGGCGATTCCGGCAAGCATCATTGCTGCGCCTGCCATGTAGTATCTGCCATTGCCTTCCCCGCCGGCATCGGGCATCTGACCTGTGGTTTCGACACTGGATTTCAGTTTGTTGGTTACAGTCATTTCCTTAGTGCCTGCATTTTCTTCAAGCTGAATGCCGTTTCCAGCATAGTCGATCGGAACATAAACCGCGCTCGGAGTAGTCAGCGTATTCGTTGCCGGATCAAGCACCTCCTCAATGTAGTAAACATAAGCGTTGCCTTGTTCATCAGTGATGGGGAGATTTTGCAGTGTGTACGTCCAATCGTTCGCCTTGGTCAATGTCAGTGTGTCCACTTCCTCCATGCCGCTTGTATCGACATCGAGGGCAAACAGATCAACTGTAATCGAGAATTCCGCTGTCTTGTTATCGTAACTATCTGTTGCTATAACTGTAACAGTTCCATTTTTCAGAGCAGTTACTTCACCGGTATCCGAGATCGTCACGATATCACTTGCTGTTTGCAGTGCCCATGTCACAGTACCAATGGCATTCTGAAGTTTAAGTGTCTGATTATCACCAACATTCATCGTGTTTTCGCCCTCAATGAAAGGATCTCCGATGAATTCGATTGTTTGTGTTGTTGATGTGCTGCCGCGTGTTGCTGTGATTGTAAGTTCGCCCACTTCCGTTGGGTTGACTGTGATCACATTATCAGTAACCTGAATGCCGTCACTGCGGGTAAATCTTACATTATCGCTTGGAGTGGCTGTCAGTGTCACTGTCTTCTCGCCGCCATTGACACGAACCTGAGTCACATCAATACTGAAAGTCAATTCTTTCGGTTTGATCGTGATCTGTGCTGTAGCCGTAGGTGCGTTAGTGTCTGTGCCGTCCTTTGCGGTAATCGTAACTGTGGTGTCAGCCGTCACGCTCTGGGCTGTGATCGTTACTTCGTTTCCTGTTTCGGAATTGAAAGCAACTGCACCGCTTGGATCACACGACCACTGTACAGTGTTTGTGTTGCCAGAGGCTGTGAGGTTGAGGGTATCGCCTTCGGTTATGGTGGATTGGGAGGGGGTGATGGTGAATTGGGGAGTTGATGGCTCATAATAAATTTTAGCATAATTGAAGTTATTCTCCCATACAGCAAGTTTAATTGTTGTAATGCCGTTGCTTGGAATTGTTCCGTCCCAAATTGATACAAAATTACCGTTCTGTGGTGTTAATGTTAAAACATTATTGCTTACCTCTGCTCCACTTCCAGCAATCGTTCCACCACTATAAAATGCTTTATCATTTAAGTAAACACCAGTTCTACTGCCATCCATCGAAATAACAATTTTCGTAATATTTACTCCCTGCAACTCGGATGGTAGATTCGTACCATTCTTAGCTGCTGCAAACAATTCTGCATTATTTGTAGAATCAATTGTGTATTCAACTACTCCCTTCGCCTTCACATCACTTCCCACCTTTGCAATGCCCTTGATCGCGTTTGCCTTCTCGGACTGCTGGGGGGAGAGGGTGAGGGATTGGGTGGATGCTGTGAGATAGGTGGATTTGATGCCGCCCTTCTTCGGGAAATCATCCTGACTGTCTGCCAGTGTGCCTGTGCCGTATACGGAATACAGACCAGCTGCTGCGCCGACAAGTCCGGCGTTGTAGTCGAGAGCGACTTCGTTTGTCTGATAAATTAGATCCTTACCAGTCATCTCGTCAATGTACTCACCATTTGCATTCGGTCCGCCTACCAATGCACCCACTAACACATGTCCATTCGTTAAATGGTAACGTGCATCATTTCTTGATTCTCCATTAGCGTATCCGGAAGCTGCTCTGTGATGAACGTACTTGGAAGAATTATCTGCAAACCCAGTAACAAAGCATGTACTGCTGTTGCCATTGCTTGTAATTGAGTTATCTCCAAGAATATATTTCATCTGTCCTTTTGACCAATCACGATATCCATCTGCGAGCAATGAATATACATCCGATTTGCCATCAATATGTTTAGCAGTTATCAATGCAGTAGTCTGCACCAGTGCATTATGTCGTGCACTACCCCAAGAATTAAATACTTGATAACCTGTAGTACCACATTTTCCACTGATTTTATTATTATTAGCATCCCATGTTCCATGGAAGTTAATAACAGAATCCCAACTTCCTCCAAGATAAGCCGCATTCACAATAGCTGTTGCAAGCGTCGCATTGCCCCAATAATGGCCTCTGTCACTGGATATACTCGACTGTCCCAACTTAGTTTGACAATCCTGTTTGTAACTATTATTGTTTGTTACAAGGTAGAGCCAAGCTGCCGCCCAAGCCTGATCGTCGGTATAAGTACCATTATTACCTTCATAATAAAATCCTGAAGGACCATTCGATTCAATCGCATTGTATCTTGTTGAAAATCTATACAACGCCTCTGCGCATTTAAGATATTCATCCTCACCAGATGCAACATTCGGATGATCTTCTGGGAAATTCAAGATGTGCAATGCCAGTGCTGCCGCATATTCTGCTGCAATATCACTTGCACTATTGCTTGTAACATACATCTGATCAGAACCACGCAATTGATCTTCCGGTGGCCCCCAATACCCATGGTCTGTATTACCATTGCCTTTCTGATAAAGGAACTTGGACACTTCACCATTTTCAATTGTTGTAGACTTTACAAAGAAATCACAGAACTCATCCATAATCAGCTTGTAATGCGTTGTTTGTCCCAAACTGTCGAAAGAATCCTTAAATTCGTAGTAACTCCAGCCAAGGGTAGAAGCAGTAAATCCTTGCGGCAAACCAAACATCGCATGGTCGCCAGCATCATGGAAGCCACCAGTATAATCTACACCGTCCTTATTGTCCGATGTATGACAATTTGCTTCATTACGCCAGCTTACTGCACTGTTGCTTTCCACCTCCGTACCACACATATTCGCATCATAGAAGTACAGCGAGTATTGCAGGAGTCTGGAGTAGTCAGCGGTCTGATCGTACTTACCATCTGCATCTGTTGGTTCTGTCGGAGTGACATTGTTTCCCGCAACCGCCTTCCGATACAGCTTTACAGTGATCTTGTCGGGACGGTTGCTTTCGTTGTCGCCATCCCATTCCTTTTTGATTCGCAGTCCGCCGGTCTTGTAAGTGTTTGTGATGGCAGTGGAATCAGCATTGCTCCAATCATGATTAGCCTCCCAGCCGCTCAGCGATGCCTCGTGTGCCCGGTAGCTCATGCCCTCAGCAGGGAGATCTTCAAAGGTGTACTCCCATTTACCGTTATCCGGTGTGATCGTTACAGTTTTGAAATCGCTCCAGGTTGTACCGCCATTCGAGGACTGCTGCAGTGTTACCTGAATGCTGTCCGGAAGATCGACTGTGACTTCTTGTTTGTCCCAAGTCTTAGTGACCTTGTGGCTGGTGGTTTCGAGGGTGTTGGTAATTTGCATGTTCTTGCTGGTATCCGTCTTGCATACGCCATTTTCAGCATCATCATTGTATGTTAGAGTATAGCCAGCTGGAACCGTGTTTTCCCGCACACGATAGTAGTACGGCTTACCGTCGTCATCTGCGATCGGGAGTCCTGCATATTTATACGTCCACATTGTAGCAGTTGTCTTTTCAACTGTAACAGCGTGTGTATAATCCTGCCATTCCCCGCCTTCAACCTTTCTCTGCAATGTCAGAGCCAGTTCATCGGGGATAAAGGCGGTATTACCCTTTACATCCCAATTCTTTGTTACACTGATATCAAAATCAGAGCTGAACTTATTCGGGATGTTGAGAATAATTCTGTCACCTACGGTTGTTGGCTCACGGATCTCCAGAGACTCCGAAGCTTCTTCGCTTTCTGCCGCAGCAGCCTTCTCTGTGTTGGCTGTGGTGCGGAGGGTAAGGGTGGATGCTGCTTCAGCTTCTTCCTGCCAATGAGCTGTAAACTTGATCGTACTCAAATCTGTGATTGGATTGGTAAGACCAAACTGAACAGTTAGAATCGTATCTGTAACAGAAACAGAAGTCACATTATCAAATTGCATCCAAGGCCATGTTGTAGCATTCTGATGATTGGAAACTACCTTTCGTGCAATTCCATCAGTAAATTCCATATCAAAACCAGAAAGCTGTGTGATTGCCTTCCCTTGTGAATCTGTCAGATTAAGATCCGACACACTAAACTGATAAGTCTTATCATATCCATCTAAATTTTTAGGATAATTAACATTTACCTGATCAAGTGTAAATTGTTTGCTTTTGGTAACAGGAGCAGTATATGTGTAAGTTTTACCACTCTGTGTTGTGAATACAATCGAATTAACTTCCAAATAGGTATTATCCCAAGAAGGAGTCTGTACTTCAAATTTCGTAATCGTTGTTGGTTCATTGAAGGTGTATTTATTGGTTGTGGAATTCTGCTGTCCATCAATCAAGGAGACATTGGTAAATATTTTAGGATTTACATTCGTCACTACCTCAATTGATACAATGCCAGTCAGACTTCCATTGCCGTTATCCAATGCTTTACCATTTTCATCACATGCAAAATACTGATTTCCTGCACTTCTGACATTCAATGTAATCGGAACATTTACACCTGCTTCTGATCCCGGCGCAGCAGTAGTTGTCGTTGTAGTTTCTTCAGTGTCCGGCTCTGCCTCTGTACTGCCAGATTCACCACCACTTGTTCCAGGAGCTTGGTAAACATACTTCTTACCATCAGAAGTCTGAATTTCTACCAAAAGGATTTCTTGAAGATCTTTATCATCCCAGCTGGAACACTGGATTTCCAGTTTAGCAAGATTCTGAGGTGTATCGAATTGAATGATTCCCTCACTTGAATCGAATGACTTTCCACCATTTCCATCTAATCCAAACTGATTCTTAATATTAGTATAGATTTTGAATTTTGGTGTAGCCTTGATTCTAATGGATTTTACATTCTCAAAGCCAGGTGAACCATTGCCCCAATCATTCCAATCCATTTTTTTGTCATCATCATCACAAACAAAATACTGTTGATTCGCAGTTTGTGTGTGAATTTTGATTGGAATCGAATCCGGCTTCCCCACCGCGACACTATAATTGTCCTTAATGGTAAAATAGTACGCGTGATTTTTGTTATGCGCATTATCATAGCCGTCGGGTGTACTTGTTTCCAACAGGTAGTAGGTACCCGGCACAAGGTAGCCGTTTTTGATAAAGGCTGTTTCCGGATCATTCTTGAAGGTTTCGTAGAAGTCTAAACCAACCTCACCATCCGCAATTGTGATTCCGGTTTTTATCGGCTCAGCAACACCATCGCGATAGAGAGAGAATACTGCACCATCAAGGTACTTATTCTCATTATCCGCATCGCTCTTGTACAGCTTCAGCTTTGCACCGTGGATCTTCTGGTCTTCCATTGTAATTGTCGCATAACCCTCGGTGATATCCTGTGTTTGCCAGGTTGCCTTATCACTCGACCATCTCAGCGTTGTGTCATCCATCTCAAAATAGATATCATCTGCCGGTTCATAACCCACAGGAGGGGTTTCCTCATGGAAACGAAATACCATGCCAGGATACTTCACTGCTAATGCTCTGACATCAATGGTAACATTACTGCTGTTCCATGTCCAATCATCGGCACTCACATCTGTAAATGGTTCATCCCAATCACTCGCATATTGCAGTCTGATGTCTGCGCCTGTCAGTCTGTTTGTACCGTCCGTCTTTTCAAACAGCAAACCATAATCATTTGTAAATGTCAGGTTCTTGAACGGCAGCTCCATAAGCATCAGGCTGTCAGGGGAGAAGTGGTAGGTTTTTGTTTCTGTCTGATTATCTACAGTAACCGTACCAGTTGTCTTGACCTGATCAGAATTCAATATGGTACTTCCATTATATGTTGTGAAGCTGGATTCAACATCGTAACTTGTAACAACACTGGTGGTGACCATAGTTTCCGAATTCACCTGAATGGAAGTTTGGATCACTTCTTCGTATGTGCCCGTCTTGACAATTGTGGTTTCTGTTTGCACTATTGACTCAGAAGATTGATTTTCTTCTGAAGTCTCTGTTGTTTCTATTGTTTCTGTTGACTCTGTAGATTCGGTGGGTTGTGTCGATTGTGTTACTATTAATGCTGTTGAACTTTCACGAGTAACCACTGTTTCTGAATTCTTCCAAATAGTTGTTTCTGTCGGTTTTGTTTCGGAAATGAGGTAAGAAGTACCAACACTGGTTGTTTCAATACGTTCTTCACCATTGAGCAAATCAACATGATCAATATTGCCATTCTGCATTTGGAGAATAAATGTATTGTCACTATAAGCAATTTTTCTCCGCGTCTGTTTCTGATCTTCCGTATCATAGCTGTCAGTTACAGTAAATTCAGTATTGAAAACAAGTACTCCATCCGGATCCTTAACATTGACTACTACATCAACCACACTCGGAATGTACTGCTGTTCATTTTGGAAATAGTCCTGAATGGTTTCTGTCACTTCAATTGTATAGACATCATTTGTTTTGACATAACCCTCAGGAGCTCTCTCCTCCTGCACAGTATAAGTGACTGTAGGTATCGGTGTTCCGATCTCCGGCTTTTCACTTTCCGGATAGCCATCATAATTCACAGATGTTGGAATCGTGACATACTCTGTAGAATCGCCGCTCGTCCAGCTTGTGACAACATTGTCGTCCTGATCGGTGATCGTCAGCTTGAATGCCGCGCCCGGCAGGGGAGTCAAACCATCACTCTCAAACTTATCAACGGGGATGGTGTAGCCGGAGGTGGAACCGAGGATGGAGATCGGACCGGTGTAGGGACGGTAGCCGAATTCAGTTTTGCCCTCAAAGCTCTTGGCAATCAATGCACCAGAGAGGTGACCCGGAGTACCCTCAGGGCAATCTTTTACTTCTGCATTTGGGGCAAGCACAGTACCCTGGTAATTATTTCCAAGGTACAGTGTTGTTGCTTGGGGGAAATTATACAGCAAGCTGGTAACACCTGGTTGGTTGTTCGCTCTACCTGAATCACTATTTGCTGATGCATATACACCATTAATCTTGGTTAATTTCAGACCTTGTGCATTATGCCTATCACTCAAGTATATTGTTTCGCCCGCTACACTAACAACAATGTATGCAAATTGCCATTCGGATGTCGTACCATCATTATTAACAACTTGCCTTGGACCATCAGGAAGAAGAGGAATATTTTCGAAACTTATTATTTTTGAATTTTTAATATTTTCCCATTCAGTTTCTGTTAAATTAAAATAAACACATTCTGCCGTTTGACCATATGCACTTGCGTCAAGTATTACGGTATTCTGGGATGGTTCCCTCCGTACTATTCCTTTCGCATCAATATTTGCAATTTTCTGACTACGCTCTGTCAGCATCTGAAACTGTTCGTTAAAATCAATTAGCTTTGTAACATAAATTTGTGTTTTGTCAACTTTCTGCCAAAACTTAGAAACAGAAGAATTTGGAATACACTCAACCGATTTATTGTCCTTTATAAACGTGTTAAAAGAATAATCTTGTTGCAATGTATTGTAGTTCAATACCATTAGTTTATTCTTTCTTGTAGCTTCCGCACCACCATTATTATAATCATCTGAACCACAATTTTTTCCATTTTCAAAATACGTATCATCTAATTGACCTGATGTAACCTCACCTTCTGTAATAATATGAGCAAAACCAGTTGTTCCAATTAAGGATTCTAAGGGTGTCTTTCCATCGAAATCGCCCTTGCCAATAGAATAACTCAAATATTCATCCTGAATAATAATATCGCCACCTATTGCAACTCTGCCCTCAGCATCCGATCCCTTTTCTGTAAAATTATCAGAAAGAAAAACACAAAACTGTGAAGCAATACCCAGCGCATACTCACGATCGGCATTTGCGATTACTTCCTCTGTTGTGGTTGCGCCATCTCTCAACGGATGGTTTTCACCGATCAGCAATGTAACATCATCAGTGGTGTTATTTCCTATGTAAGAAGTAACACTATTTGCTTTCGCCAAAGGCATCCCCAAAAACTCCCGATTCGCCGTCATACTCTCCGCCGGCTGCATCAGGCTCAAAGGAACCGCAAATGTCACCATCATGGAGAGCGCGAGAACGAATGCAAGATACTTTTTGTGTTTTTCACGGTCGAGCACATAGGTATCGACCATTTGCCTGAAATCTTTCACGGCAGTTCCTCCTTTCCGCAAATTCCAGCTGTATTATTCGATCAGTCCGATCTGCTCCCACGGCCACAGTCTCAGGAACACCTTGCCGATGATGTACTCATCCGCCACGCATCCGACTGTGCTGGAACGGCTGTCAACCGATGTGGAACGATGGTCGCCCATTACGAAAATGCGATTGTCCGGCACCTGATACGGAAACTCCAGATCACATTCCCCATACGCCAGTTCATCCACATACGGTTCTTCCAGCTTCTCACCGTTGACGTAAACCGTACCGTCTTCCTTCATGTCGATCCAGTCGCCCGCCGTGCCAATGACACGCTTGAGCAGGATCTTGTTATTGTAATGAAATGCGATGATGTCACCGCATTCAAAATTACCGGTCTTGTTGCAGATGACCAGCTCGTCATTCTGTAACGTCGGTGTCATGCTCACGCCGGTCACGCGAAGTACCGGCAGGAACAGCATGGAAACCAGAACCGCAATCGCTGCAACCACCAGAAGCGAGTTCACCGTGTCCCGAAAGGTCTTGATGAACTTCCGCCTGTAGCGGATGCGCCTCAGCTCTGCATCGAGCTGCTGTGCCGTCGGAAGATCCCTCGCCGGCTGTTCCGGCGTGCCCTCCGTTGGCTCTGTCAGCTTTGTGTTCTTCTCATCCGTCATGACTTCGCCCCCGCTTTGCCGGATGGCTTTGCAGTCTTCATAGCCTCCTGCACCGCCTGCTTCACAGCCTCGGTGAGCTGTTCCAGATCTGCCTGTGCCATCCTCCCAGCCGCTGCATCCGCAAGCTGCTGGCGAAGATTCTCGTTCTCCTGACGGAGTGTTTCCATTTCCTTCTGCATGTAGAATAGCATCTCCAGCAGATCGGTTCGTCTCAGTTTTCTCAGTTCCTTGTCCGTCATATATTGTATCACTTCCAAATTTGATTGTTTCGTTTTCTTACCCTAATTATACAGCAAATAAATCCGAATGTCAATGGTTTTTGTGCATCTGGTACAGTTTCTGCCATATTCACAGCAAAACTATATCGCATTTGTGCATTTTTACATACTTAATATTACAGAGGGTATATGATAATTTTCGCAAAACTAATGTTATATCAGTATTTAGGTTACTGTTAGCACAAAATTTTGATATTCCCCGAAATCAAGCTTTAATACAGCCTTTTCAAAGCCCTCTCCCCTGCCGCCGCGCAGGTGTTCCCTACCCTGCCGGATGGTCAAAATGCGACAAAAAAACCGCTGCACGCGGCAGCGGTTCAGGGGGTATTCTGTTTAGAGAGGCAGTCCGTGGGCGCGGAGCAGCTCTGTGTTGACAGCCTTGCGGCGGTCGGCTTCCTGTATTGCGAGGGCGTGGAGGTGGGGGGTGTTGAGCAGACGATCGCGCACTTCAACACGTTCCTGTATTTGTTTCCATCCCCGTTCCCAATATGCATCAATACTTCCTGCACCAGCAGTTCCGCGCGTTCCGTTTTCGATCTCCTTCACTTCCTTTGCAAGCCAATATTCCATGAAAGGAACAAAATTATCTCTGTACTCCGAAACGATCATTGTCAGTCCTTCGGAATTACTCATTTTGAATTCTTCCATATCATCACAAAGCCACATGTTCTCCTGCATCTGATAAAAGTACTCAACACAGGAATGGAGATCCGTTACTTTTTCAAAAATTTGTACCATAATGGCGCGTGTCACATCAAATGCATTCTGAAGTCCTTTCAGCATTTCTTCGTTATCATCCGCTTTACAAAGAAATGTGTAGATATTTTCTGTGAAACCCTCTTCAAACCTTTCTGGTTCTGAATACATTTTCATTGACGTTCCCCATATATCACAGTTGAACTCGATCACCCTTTTTTTCACGCAGTCATCAACGGGTACAGCGCATTCTGAACGATAAAACCGACCATTTGTTTTGAGCCATAATTGGGGTTCTTTTTCGAAAGAAATTGTGTTTCGATAGAGAGAAATAATCCCTCCCAGAACTTCAAATCTTTTATAACCAACTTTTTTTGCACTTAATTGTCGGTATGTCACGATCTGTAATATTTCACCATTAATCAACCGCACAAAAAACGGCAGCTTTGTCTTTTTCAGCCTGACAAAACCAAGCGGGGCAAGTCCCGCGCCAAAGACCTCGACAAAAGCAGATTTCAGTGTGAGCTTCTTTTCCTGCATCAATATCCCTCCAATTATATAAAACAAAAAGCACGCTTTACAGCGTGCTTTTTATGGCTCCCCTTGTCGGACTCGAACCAACGACAACTCGGTTAACAGCCGAGTGCTCTACCGACTGAGCTAAAGAGGAATCTATATCGGCATCGTTCTAACTTCCCAGGCCGTGACCAGCCAAGTATCTTCGACGCAAAAGAGCTTAACTTCTGTGTTCGGAAAGGGAACAGGTGGAACCTCTTTGCAATAGACACCGATTAGATGTGGTGACCCGTACCAGACTCGAACTGGTGTTGCCGCCGTGAGAGGGCGGAGTCTTAACCGCTTGACCAACGGGCCGTTGTGGTGCACCATCGGGGACTCGAACCCAGGACCCACTGATTAAGAGTCAGTTGCTCTA
>CALGTT010000003.1 GCA_937901485.1 uncultured Ruminococcus sp. | reverse complement strand
TTGTTTGTTGGGCAGATGATGTGGGGGAGTGAATAGTTACGATTTTCCGATATGAAATACCTTGCAGTGTTACAGGCACTGCCAAGCTGTCAGGACCAGAGCACGGCACCTAAGTATATATGCACAGATAGGATTATCGGAACGTGGCAGCCTACAATACGCAATTATGCGGTACAGACGAAGAATAATAAGCTGTTTTAATTGTGGGCTAAGTCGTGGCATTACTGATGATGTTTTCTGTAATGGAAAACGGAGGGACAGCCACAAGTCAGTATTACAAAAATAGTTATAGGTATTGAATATCATAGCTTCGAGTATGATTAGGATTTTATCCGAGAAAAACGAAACTGAAAGGTGGAGTTGCCTATGACAAAGCCAAAGCAAAAGAAACTAAGACATTCGGAATACTATGATTTGCAGGAATGCTTTGATGATTTGTATGCGAAAAGCAAACAAGGTGAAGTTTTCACGAATCTTATGGAAATCATTTCAAATGAGGACAATATACGGCTTGCATACAGAAATATCAAACGCAATTCAGGTAGTCATACCAGCGGAACGGACAATCTCAATATCAAGGATATAGAGAAACTTTCTGCTGAAAAATTAACTGAGATTATACAAAGAAAGTTCAGATACTATCGCCCCAACGCCGTAAGGCGTGTAGAAATTCCTAAGCCCAACGGTAAAACCAGACCATTGGGAATACCAACAATCGTTGACCGTCTGATACAGCAATGTATATTGCAGGTGTTAGAGCCGATATGCGAAGCCCAATTTCATGAGCGAAGCAACGGTTTCAGACCAAACAGGTCAGCAGAACACGCAATGGCACAGTGCTATAAAATGATACAAAAGCAAAATCTGCACTTTGTTGTGGATATTGACATCAAGGGATTCTTTGATAATGTGAATCATTCTAAGCTGATACGTCAGATGTGGGCAATGGGAATCAGGGATAAACAACTAATCTGTATCATCAAGCAAATGCTAAAAGCACCAATTGTAATGCCGGATGGCAAGACAATATATCCGACAAAAGGTACTCCGCAGGGCGGCATTTTATCACCGCTTCTTGCAAATATTGTGCTGAATGAACTGGATTGGTGGGTAAGCAGTCAGTGGGAAACAATGCCAACCCACAAAAAATATGCAATTCCAAAGAATCACAACGGAATTTCTGATTGCAGAAGTTCTATTTATCAGGTGCTTCGCAAAGGCAATCTGAAGGAAATGTATATCGTGCGATATGCAGACGATTTCAAAATCTTCTGCCGGAAACGCAGTGACGCTGATAAAATCTATATTGCGGTCAGGAAATGGCTGAAAGAGAGATTGAAGCTTGAAATCAGTGAAGAAAAATCCAAGGTTGTTAATCTCAAAAAGCGATATTCTGAGTTTTTAGGTTTTAAACTCAAAGCAGTTAAAAAGGCTGATAAATATGTGGTCAGGTCATATATGTCCGAAAAGGCAGTAAAGCGTGAAACCGAAAAGCTGATAGACCAGATAAAGGTCATACAGCACAGTAAAAACACCACAGAACAAATTTTGCAGATAAAGCAGTACAATTCTATGGTGTTTGGTATTCACAATTATTACAGGTATGCAACGGTTATTAATCATGATTGCATGAGAATGCAATTTCAGATAAGCCGAATAATGTATAACCGTCTGGACGGCTTAAAAAAGAATGGCATTATCGGAAGAAAGTATATTGCTGATGTTTATGGACAAAGCAAAATGATACGATTTCTGAGCCAAGAGCCAATATGTCCGATAGGATATATACAGACCAAAAACCCGATGTACAAAAAGAGAGCAATTTGCAAATACACGGCGGAGGGTAGAGAAGAAATTCATAAATGCCTTAAATTAGATGAAAACGTTATGAAAGTACTTCATATACTTGCAAAAGCTGTGATACCAGGCAGAACAGTTGAATATCTGGATAACAGAGTTTCTCTGTATGCTGCACAGCGTGGCAGGTGTGCCGTCACAGGCAGAATCCTATGGATTGATGAGATTCATTGTCACCATAAGAAGCCAACAAATCAAGGCGGTACGGACGAATACAAAAACCTTGTAATAGTCCATAAAGACGTTCATATGCTGATTCATGCTGTAAAATCAGAAACCATAATGTGCTATCTCCAAAAGGTACAACCTACAAAATCTCAGCTTGATAAAATCAATAAATTCCGAAAAGCAGCAGGAAATCCTGCAATAGAAATGTTCTGACACTTTGAAAATAATACCAGTCTAACGAAATTGTAATATTGATGGGACGCCGTATGAGTCCGAAAGGCTCATGTACGGTGTTAAGCGGGGGAAAAGGTGGAGATTACTTCAAAGCCTTACCTATCGCAATCATTCCCGAAAATCGAGGGAGCAGAAGCGATGTTTTCCGCAGGACGAAGCCGAAAAATATCCATTGTGGCGATCATCCAGTCCTTTGCACAGCTGGAGCAGAACTACGGCAAACAGGGTATGGAGATCATCACGGACAACACGCAATTAACGGTATTTGGCGGTTTTGCACCGAACAGCCAGAGTGCGGAGGTGCTTTCCAAAGCCCTCGGCGAGCAGACGGTTTTGTCCGGCACGGTGTCGCACGGCAGGGAGAAAAGCCGGTCGCTCCAGATGATCGGCAGACCGCTGATGACGGTGGACGAGCTGAAATCCATGCCGAAAGGACAGTTCATCGTCATGAAAACCGGCACACACCCGATGATTTCCAAGCTCAAGCTTTACTTTGAGTGGGGCATCCAGTTTTGTGAGCCGTACCTGCTGCCGGACAAGGGTGCAAGGCAGGTTGTGTACATGGAGCGTGATGCTCTGCTGCAGGCTGTTGCTATGAAATATCCGCAGAAAATGGAAGAAATTCCGATGCCGGAGGAAGAAACTATACCAGAGCAGCCGCCGAAAGTACGAACGGACAGGGGGTGCGAGGATGCAGACTGTGCAGAAGATTTATAACACGGATTTGCCGCACAGAGCCGTGAGTGTGTATGTGTATCTGTGCGGCAGGGCGGACAAGAACGGCGAGTGTTTCCCGTCAGTCCGACGGATCGCAGGAGATCTGCACCTGTGCAAACGCACGGTATTTCGGGCTTTGCATGATCTGGAGGAGGCAGGCATGATTACCCGAAGCAGCCGGAAACGACTGCATGGGGGTAACAGCTCATGTCTGTTCAGAATTGAAGCGAAGCATGAAAACATTGAAATATAGCGAGAAAAGGAGTTGATTCAAATGTTTGACTGGTTGTCCGACGCAGTCGATTGGATTGGAAATTCCGTGAGCAATGCAACTGAAAACGCTGCATCCGCCTTTTCGGAAACCATTCTCTACACGATCCTGGAATGGATCTACAGCTTGATTTTCGACACAATATCGCAGATTTTTGTGATGCTCAACACCACATCCGCAGGCATCTTCCAGCTTGGCTGGGCGAATGCGTTCCTCCGATTCTTTTACTGCATCGGGTGGGCATTGTTCGCCGCAGGCGTGATCGTAGCAGTGTTTGATACGGCGATCGAATACCAGAACGGACGGGGCAGCATTCCGACGCTGTTCCTGAACATTCTCAAAGGCTTCATGGCGGCAGGGCTGTTCAGCCGAGTGCCGCCAGCCCTGTATTCGTTCTGCATCAGCCTGCAGGGGACGTTTGCCAATGACCTTGCGGCGGCGTTTTTCGGCGAAAGCTTCATGGACATCGGCAGCCTTGCAGTAAAAGTGATGGGCAATTATGACGGAACATCGGGACTTCTGGGACTCCTGACCTGCATTGTGCTGGCGTACTGTGTGCTGAAACTGTTCTTTGCAAACCTCAAACGGGGCGGCATCCTGCTGTGTCAGATTGCAGTGGGCAGCCTGTATATGTTCAGTGTGCCGAGGGGCTACACGGACGGATTTTACAGTTGGTGCAAGCAGGTCATTGCCCTGTGCCTGACCTCATTTTTGCAGACAACCCTCCTGTTTCTGGGACTTCTGACGTGGCAGACGAACATGATCCTTGCCATCGGCGTTATGCTTTCGGCGAACGAAGTGCCGAGAATCGCCCAGCAATTCGGGCTGGATACGAGTGTGCATGTGAATATGATGAGCGTGACGAGTACGGTGAACTCGGCTGTGCGAGCCGGAACGATGGTGGCTCGTGCGGTGCATTAATGGAAAGGAGATTCTATGAAAACCTACTACTACCCCGAAAATCTCCGAGCCACCGTCAAGCTCTGGTTCTGGAATGTGCGGGATTTTTGCCTGATTTGTGCCGAAATTATCATTTCGGCATTTTTCTTTGTGCAGTTCCGCACCGTCCTGCCAGCGGCACTGACGGTGTGCTTTGCATTTCTGAGCCTGCGTGCGGAGGACGCAGCGATCATGGATTATCTGCACAATGCTGTGCGGTTCTTTTTGACATCACAGCAGAAATTTATTTGGACTAAGAAAGGATGAAATTATGCGAAGAATCAAGAAAAACAGCGTTCAGCGGCTGATCGGATTTGAGGGCTTCACCAAGTACGGCGTGAGGACGGAGAAAGCAGAATTTGGCGGCGAACCGCCGCTGGTGATCGTTGCCTTTGCACTTCGTGCAAGCGGCAACCAGTGTTTTGCAAAGTAATTTTATGTTGATTTGAGAAGAATGTGCCGACCTTTGCGGCATAGCCGCATTGGGAGGCGATTGCCAGCGGGGGCT
>CALGTT010000002.1 GCA_937901485.1 uncultured Ruminococcus sp. | reverse complement strand
GCATCATTGACGAGCTGATCTCGTTCCGGATTTCAAAGGCAAAGCGGCTGCTGGAGGATACCGCCTGTACGCTCTCCGCCATCGCAGAACAGTGCGGTTACTCCTCGGATACCTACTTTATCAAGCAATTCAAGAAAATGGAGGGAATCACGCCGAATGAGTATCGTGAGAGGGTGAGCGGAGGTGTTAGCTGTGAAGATTGCATATAGGAAAGTTGAAAGAGGTGACGCAGGTGAAATCAATCCGCGAAACCATCCCATTCCCCGACATTCCCAAACCCACGCTCAAACGCAGACAGCCCCTCTCCCCCGAACTTGAACAGTCCATCATCATGCTGGAGCTTGCGGAGGCTGCCGATGATCCGCACTGGCTGGAGCTGGCACTGGTGATTCTGGAGGACATGCGGCTGATCAAATCCATGGACAATAAACGGCTCAGAGAAAAAATACGCAGGGAGATGATGAAGTGAACTACGAGGAAGAATTCGCCCTCTACAAGCATATTTCCAAAATGGCGGATGCCTATGTACCGCTGGAAACCATCCTGAAAAAGCACGGTGCGACCGCCGATTCCGCATTGCACGAAGCAAAGCAGTACAGAGCTGACTTCTTTTCTGAACTTGAAAGTCTTGCGATTCCTGCCGACCATCTCCCGGCCGTCTGCACCGAAATCATTCGCAGGATCGAGGAAAATCCGGACAGCGAACAGCTCCGGCGGCTCTACTGCATACTGGTCACGGATGCAGGACTGCTCTATAACCTGTGGGAGCGTAGCGAGGAGCAGATCATCCGCAATTACTACCGCAAGCGGGAAATGGCGGACAGGCTCATGGAGGAGATCGGCAGGTCGGTCAGCATGACGGAGCTTTTGGAAAAACTTCGCAATGAAGCGAAAAAGAAGCATGAATGCACCGCTGAATACCCCGATGAGGAGGAAACCATCTACCGACTCTCCCTCCAGTACAGCTTCCTCTACAAAGGGAGAAAGAACCCTGCCTATGTGGAAAATGTCCGCATTCTGGTGCGGATGGTGAATGCCCATCCCCTTCTGCGGCAGGTCAAGCCCTATCTGATCTCGGCGGTTCTGAGCCGGAAGCACAGCAAGATGCTGAACCGTGCGGATTATGTGCCGAATCTTGAGAATACTCTGCGTTTCAAGCGTTACAGCATCCACAAGGACAACGGCAAGAATTACGACATCTACCAGTCCTATGTGGAGCTGTATGAGCATCTGCGGCGGCTGTATCACTCGGATGGGACGGTGGATATG
Organism: uncultured Ruminococcus sp.; assembly: GCA_937901485.1. GTDB lineage: Bacteria > Bacillota > Clostridia > Oscillospirales > Ruminococcaceae > UBA3855. The sequence goes on along the minus strand of CALGTT010000002.1, from coordinate 1,298 downwards.
GCGTTTTCGGATTTCTGCTTTGCGATGCTGAGCAATTTGTCGGAGTGGTATTACCTTTACTGCGAAACGAACGAGGACATTCCGAGAAACCTGATGCGGACGGTGAAAATGCTGAAAGCCCCGATGTTTCCGATGCTGTCGGAGGATGGGGAACAGGCTGAGCTGGAAATGGAGCTGGAGGAGCGAATGCTCTATGCGGCGGGCATCTGGATGCCGAAGCAGATCGAATGATCGGATGGATATTCCACCGCACTGCACCATCGTACTCACATCAAAATGCAATGCAAGATGCATTTACTGTTACGAAGAGGGTGTTTTGCAGTCGAATATGTCAATGGAAACCGCAGAAAAAACAGCTGAAGTACTCTGCACATCGAAAAGTCCGGTAGGGATCACCTGGTTCGGCGGTGAACCCTTGCTGAAAACAGAATTGATACAGAGGATCACAGAAATACTCCGTGAAAATCACAAAGAGTTCGATGAAAGGTAAGCGAAAGACATAATGATGACAAGCATCAAACTTGATGGAAAAATCAAACGCTGTGCTTTCTGCAAGTACTGGTACGATCCGACAAACCAACATATCAAGCCCCATGATCCGAAGCATAACTGGTGGAAATTCGATCCAACAGCACGTTGTATGTGTACTCTCAAAAGTCTCAATATGTCTGCCTGTCTGCATTGCAACAAATTTGAATCAAAGGTATAATCCCCCTCCGTTCTGGAACGTCGGGGGATTGGTTTTGGTTACTCATGATGGAAGAAATAGGGCAGGCAGTCGTAGACGTAGTGTCTGACAAAGCCCCACCAATGCGTTGCATCCTTTGCTGTGAGGTAGTAGAAATTGCCCTTTGAGAAATCGCTGGTATAGGTGAAATGGCTGTCGTTCTTCATCGCCTCCATCTGCGGATTCATGTTTCCATAGGCAACGTCCTTTGTGCCCGTTGCACACATGATGAAATACTCATCCTTTTGCAGTCCGAGACGGTCGATCTCCTTTGTCAGAGAGCCGACACCCTCCCAGTTGTCACCGGAAAGCGGCATCAGATAGCCGACCATATCCAGACTGTGGTTGCCCACGCACCATGTAGAGAGTGAACCCATCGAGAAACCGCCGTATGCACGGTGCATTCTGGAGGCGATCAGATCGGCTTCGGAGGTGGACTTCGCATAGGTGGAATACTTGCCCTCTACAAACGGAATAACACTCTGACGCAGTTCCTTGTAGAATGTCGCTGCTTCGCACTTGTTGAAAGTGGGAGTGACAACGATCATTGGCTCAATATCGCCGTTCATGA
>CALGTT010000001.1 GCA_937901485.1 uncultured Ruminococcus sp. | reverse complement strand
CCGCAAGCGGGGGAGGAATCAGCGGGGGTTGCACCCCCGAGTCCCGCTTTTTCGGCTCACAAAATGCCCCTTTCCGCATAGAAAGGGGCATGAACTCATAATTTGTAGTCCAGAAACAGCCGTTTGAGCGCGGCAAGATCAAACGCATTGATCGCGCCGTCCTTGATACGGTTCGCGGCAAGCAGATCTATTGCGACCTTTTCGCCGAACAGAAATCTTTGCAGTGCGATGATGTCCGCGACATTCACCTTCCCGTCCATGTTCACATCCAGCTCATCCGCCAGGTACTTGTCCGCGGTCAGGTATTCCACATGATAGTCCGTATCCGCAAGTGCCTGCGCCGTCGCGCTGTCCGCGTAGGTGTAGATGACCGCATCCTTCGGGAACGCATTCTCCCCGATCGACAGAATTTCTCCCGGAAGCACGACCTCTTTCACATCCGTGCCCCAGAACGCGAAGTCACAGATCTGGCTGACCGGATAGGTACTGCTGCCGATGGAAACCGCCGACGGAATGACCAGACTCGTACCCTCGGCAAGTCCGCTGCTGTTCTCCCAGCCGGAGAAATCGCCGATGCGGGCACGTTTTCCATCCACCGCATAGCGCACGCCCTGCGCATCCGCGCGGTTGGTCAGGGGGAAGACAAGCGCGTCAAAATCCGTCCGTTCCTTGTCCATCTCATAATACGGGTACAGCTCCGCCGTGCCCATCGCGATGAAATCCTCGTCGATCAGGGTGGTTTTGTCTCCTTTTCGTGTAGTAAAGCCCAGCAGCCTGTACACGGCATTGTCCTGCGCATCCGTTTCGGGACACTCCCTGTCCAGCAGAGAAAGCACCGTCACTGCCTCCAGATTCGTGATGCTCTGGTGGCAGGTATCCTTGAAGCCGTATGTTCCCGTGTACTGCACATCCCCATCCGGCAGGTGGAAGGTCACATCGTAGCCCGCACAGCCGCCCTCGACAAAGCCCAGCGGTGTGATGCTTGCGCCCGTCACGCCGTTGAGCGCAGTAAAGGTGTCCGCGCTCCAGTAGTTCCTGCCGTCATTGATGGAAAACGCCGAAAGGAAGCTGTTTCCTGCCGTGGTGGAAATATCGGGGCAGTTGAACACACAGCCGAAGAACGGGATATGCATGGCATAATAGCCATCCTTTTCGATCGTCTGATTGCGCGTGTTGAGTCCATAGGTCGTGTACGCCGAGCCGTAGCCCGCACCATTCAGCGTAAAGCCTGCGTACCAGTTGCCCAGCTGCACGGGCGCGGTCACGCCCTCCATCTTATAGAGGAACGTAAAGCCGAAATGCCCGTCCTCTTTGAAGTCCCATACCTTGTCGAGCAGGTGGATGGTGTCGGTTTCATTCAGGGGGATCGCCTGTTGTTCGGGATAATAACCAGCCTCGCGCGTGTCGGGGTTCTCCGGCTGCTGCGCATCCGGCTCTCCGTCAATGGTCACGCTGCCCATGAAGTTTGCCTGCAATTCCTCGGAGAACTGCAAGTCCTCGTTTGCAAATTTCACCGCAAACGCCGTATCATAGGCAGGATCTGCATTCTCCTCGGAAATACGCAGGTACACATCCCATTCACCGCCCGGCATCGTTTCCGGCAGCTCCATGAAAAGTCCCAGTTCATTGCGCGAACCCGATGCCCAGTCGCGGGCATCGGCAAGGGGCGCGGGGTAGGTGTACACGATATCCCCGTTCGTCAGCAGGACTTCCAGCTCTTTGCTGCGCGGAGCTTCGGAAAAGCCCGTATTTTCGACCGTAAAGTCCAGCTCCAGATCACCGCCCGCCTTTGCCTGCGCCGTCAGGCGGCTCTCACGCAGGACATAGCGGTAGCCCAGATGCGCACGCATGAACTGGTAGACCGACTCGCCGTAGAACGCGGAATTGTCGCAGTCCACATCCAGCAGGGCATCGAGTTTCTCGTCAAAGGTAAAATCATCATAGCCCATCCACTTCCAGCCTGCGGTATATGTCCCGTCCTCATTGGCAGTCACGGTCGGTTCTTCGTCATACGCCCCCAGACCGCAGTCCTCGTAGAGCTTCCGGATCGCGTCAAGCCGCGCCTGTGCTTCTTCCGCTGTGGAAAAATTCTGCGTGACTTTTCTGGTGCGGTAGATGTTGCTGTTGATGCGCATGAGATTGGTGTAATACATCTCCGGCAGTGCAAATTCCGGCTGCCATGTGGTGTATTTCAGCCGCCATTCGTCACTGCCCGAAAACTCGCCGCCATAGGCAGGTGCGGGATGCAGCCCTGCCGTTTCTCCG